>NZ_JBDPLY010000015.1:0-190301 GCF_039871695.1 Actinomadura sp. B10D3 | reverse complement strand
TGCCCCACCAACGCCGCCGCGTCCAACAACTCACGATCGATCCGGCTCTCACCCTGCACACCAAAATTCTCCCAGCCGGGCACCGCCCGGCTGGGAGAATCCACAGGATTGTTCAGCAGACTCCTAGGGCGAGACGTACCTCTTCCGGCGTGTAGCGGTATCCGCCGTCGAACTCGTTCACCGCGACGAGGAACTTGATGCCCCGGCTCTCGAAGAAGTCGATGACCGAGAAACCGTCGGCCAGGCGTCCCGCGTCGGCCACGACGATGGCGCCCAGGGCTCCGGCGGACAGCTCGTCCCACATGAACCAGAAGCGCTCCTGCCCGGGCGTGCCGAACAGGTAGAGCACGATGTCGTGCTGAGGAAAGGTGATGCGGCCGAAGTCGAAGGCCACGGTGGTCGTGGACTTGTCCGTCCTTCCGCCGAGGTCGTCGACGCCCGCACTGGCCGTGGTGATGACCTCTTCGGTGTCGAGCGGATCGATCTCGCTAACGGCGCCGACGAAGGTGGTCTTTCCGGCGCCGAAACCGCCCGCGATCAGGATCTTGACCTGTACGGGCGCTACGTCAGAGTCGTTGTAGACCATCGAGCAATGCCTCCAGTAGGGCCCGGTCTTCGGCGCCTGACAGTGGGGACGAGACCCGGGTCGACATGGCCCCGCGGTCGATGAGATCCGCGATGAGCACCTTGGTGACGCCCAAGGGGAGGCGTACGTGCGCGGCGACTTCGGTGACGGATATGGGGGTGTGGCAGAGCCGCAGCACTCTGACGTGCTCGGGGTCCATCTCGGGAGTGGGGCGGCCGGTGGCGACCACCAGGGAGAGCATGTCCAGCCGCACGGTCGGATGGGTACGGCCCTCGTTGACCGTGTACGGACGGATCAGCGGGCCGGCGTCGTCGTCGAGCCAGACCTCCTCATCACCGGCTGCCATTTCGACGGCTTTCGTTGACCGGGGCGGAGAACGACGGGCGCACCGCCGTTTCCAGGAAGGGCTGGACCGCCTTGATCAGCCGGGCCATCTCCATCCCGACGACGGCCGGGTCGGCCTCGGCCCTGGCCAGGACGGCGAGAACCGAGTTGAAGCCGGCCCAGGAGATGAACAGCTGGCTGGACTCCAGTTCGGCCACGACCTGGCGGACCTTGTTGCCCCCGTCGAGTTTCGTGCCGGCGGACCGCGCCATGGAGAACAGCCCGGAAGCGAGCGCGGCGAGATATTCCGAGTTGGCGCGGTCGAGGCCGTAGGCGGCCTTCGTGATCCCGTCGGAGGACAGCAGCACGCTGCCCCTGATGAGGGGGACCTGCTGGGACAGACCTTGCAGCAGCCAGGCGAGATCCGAGGCCTGGTTGGGAGAGACAGAGTTCACGGGGTGCTCCTCACCGAGTTTCCTGCGCTATGCACCGGCCTCGCCGGTCCGGTCCGCCGAGTCCGCCTCCTCGCCGCTGCGCATGCCTTGCTTGAACGCGGCCATGAGCCGGTGGTTGTGGCCGATGTCCGCGGCGTCGTCCCGTGGGGCCGGGGCATCGGCGAGTTCGGGCGACAGATTCGCCTGCGGGCGGCGTCTCGGCAGTTCCGGACGCTGGCCGTCATCTGCGAGAGGACCGGGAGCGGACGAAGGCACTGGTGCCTCTACCGGCTCTGTCGGCCGAGGGACCGGCGCGGCGGGTTCGGGCGGCGGCGCCGCCGGGCGTGCACCGGCCCGGGAACCCGGCTGGTCGACCAGCTCGTTCGGGATCACGATCACGGCCTGGGTGCCGGCGAACATGTTGGTCTGCAGCCTGACGGCGACCTTGTGGCGGCGCGCGAGGGCCGACACCACCAGCAGCCCGATACGGCCGTCGCGCACCAGCTCGTCGGCGTCGAACCGCTCCGGGTCGGCGAGCAGGTCGTTCAGCCGCCGCTGGGTCTCCCGCGGGATGCCGAGGCCGCGGTCCTCGATCTCGACCGCCACGCCGGCCGTCACGGGTTCCACCCGGAGGACGACCCGGGTGTGCGGCGGCGAGTACTTGGTGGCGTTCTCCACGAGCTCGGCGAACAGATGGATGAGGTTCGCCACCGCGGCACCGTCCAGCGACCCCTCGACCGGCGGGATGATCTTGACCCGGTTGTAGTCCTCGACCTCGGCGACGGCCGAGCGCAGGACCTCGTAGACCGTCACCGGCCTGCTCCATTGGCGCCTGGACGCGGTGCCGCCGATCACGGCGAGGCTCTCGGCCTGGCGGCGCAGGCGCGTGCTGAGGTGGTCGACCTTGAAAAGGCCCTTGAGGAGGTCCGGGTCCTCGACCCGGTTCTCCAGCTCGTCGAGTTTCTGCAGCGCGCGGTGGGAGAGCGTCTGCATGCGCCGGGCGAGGTTGACGAAGATCTCCAGCCGCTGCGCGGGGGCCGCGGGCGGCACCTCCCTCGGGCCCTGCTCCCTCGGGCCCTGCTCCCTCGGGCCCTGCTCCCTCGGGCCCTGCTCCCTCGGACCCTGGGCGATCACCGCTTCGAGTTCGCCCAGCCGCCGCCGCAGGTTCTCGTTCTCGGACGCCGACCGCCCGAGGACCTCGTGCTCCCGCCGTGTCGCCCTCTCCGCCGCGACGACGGCGCCGCACACGACGGCCACCGCGCCGGCGGCGGCGAGGACCATGGTCGCCGCGGCCGCCCGGGAGAGGGGGGCGAGGACGGTCAGGACCGCCACCGCGGCCGCTCCCAGGCAGGCGACGAGGACCGCGGGGACGACGGAAAGGTAGAGGTGCGACGAATGGAAACTCACCGGGCGGTGCTCGCCGTTCTCGGTATGCCGGCGGTGGCGTCCGTCTCCGGTTCCTGCGGAAGGGGCGGAGTACATGAGCTTCTCGGGCATCGATGTCCTTGGTGACGATGTGACCGGTGCGGAAGGCCCCCCAATTCGCGGCCGTCGACGCATGTGACCTGTCCCCGTGGCCGGTTACCGGAGCGGTGCGGCCCGTGCGCCCTGCGACCGGACCCGTGCATCGTTTCTAGGAGGCGGCGCCGGGGGGATATCCGTGCCCGTTCTGCAGTTGCGCCCGACGGTGGATCCTTTCCACGAGTTCGGTCGCACGGGCCTTGATGAAGGAAACGTCCTGCGTGCCCCAGTCGTGGGGTTCGGTGTCCACGACACAGATCGTGCCCAATGTTCCGGACTGGTCGATCAGCGGGGCGCCAAGGTAGGCGCGAACGCCGATCTCGTCCACCACCGGGTTGCCGGCGAAGAGGTGGAAATCCTTGACCTCGTTCACGGCCATCGCATGGCGGCGCGTCACCACGTACATGCAATACCCGTGGTCGCATGCCATGGCCCGGAACGGGTCCGTCGCCGGGTCGACGCCACGGTCGAGAGAGGACGGGTACAACCCTGCGAAGTACTGCCGCTCGGGGCCGATGAGGTTGACCATGGAGAACGGGGCGTTCAGCGATCGCGCCAACTCACGGGCGAACTCGTCGAACTCCGGATCGGGCTCCTCGCGGAGGCCCAACTCGCGGAGCCGCACGGCGCGGCGGGGCGCCTCCTCGTCCAGGGGGGTCACTAGGCGGAAGGCGTGGCGGAGGGTCATCACGGGCTCCTGCGCGAGATCGCGTGTATGAATGCGCCGGGAGCATAACGCTACATAACGCCTTCGAACACTCTGGATCGGTCCAAATCATCATGGCGCGACTGATTCAGCATTTCGAAACCGGACGCCCGCCTCGCTGTGCGAAGTGTTTCTAGCGCATCCCCGGCGACGGTCCTACCATGACCGCCTGCTTTGTGAAGGAACGCCCCCGACACCCCGCGATGGAGCATTAGTGTCCCACCATCTCGATTCGCCGCTCGCTCGGCAGGATCCACGTCTGGACATCTCCGACGTGTACGTCTTCCGTGGCGGCACGGGAACCGTCTTCGTGATGAACGTGAATCCATTGTCCGGCGATGGAGGATTTCACCCGGAGGCTCGATACGAATTCAGAATCGATACGGATGGCGACGTGGTCGAAGACCGCACCTACGTCTTCACCTTCGCGCAACGCGACCCTGATGGCGACCAGGCCTTCGAGGTCCACCAGGTCGACGGCGCCGCGGCGCGCTTCCGCAACGGCGCCGGAACGCTCATAGCCCAGGGCAGGACACGACAGGAAGTCACCGGAACGGATGGCGCGCAGGTTTGGGCCGGTCCGGCCGCGGACCCGTTCTACATCAACGGCGCCGTCGTCGGAGCCGTCAAGGAAGCGGTCGCGAACGGCACACCGGTCGATTTCGCCGCTGCCGACGACTCTCAGGCGGCCAACCTGTTCGCCGGCACGAACGTCTGGACCATGGTCCTGGAAATTCCCGACGGAGCCTTCGACGGCGCCGAGATCGGTTTCTGGGGGACGACCGCGCTCGCGACCGACGCCGGCGGCTGGCGCCAGATCAACCGGTGCGCGAAGCCGCTCGTCAACACCATCTTCCACCCGGACGACTCGCAGCGGGCCAGCGACTACAACACGACCCACCCGGCCGAGGACAAGCTGATCTACGGCCCGCTCGTGAGCGACCTGGTCGCCAAGGCCGCCGCGGCGATGCGCACGGCCGACGATCCGCGGGCGCACGCGCAGCGGGTGGTCGACGCGATCTTCCCGGACGTCCTCCACTACCGGATCGGGACGCCGGCGAACTTCGGCTTCGCCGCCCGCAACGGTCGCGGGCTGACCGAGCCCACACCGGAGACGATGTTCGCGCTGGTGCTCAACAAGGCCGTGCCGCTCGGGATCGACGCCGGTTCCGCCGCGGGCGTCCCGCGCCCGGGCTTCCCTTACCTCGCGCCTCCCGTGTAAGACCGGTCCGCACGGGACCATGTCCCGTGCGGACCACGAGCGAGCGGAAGAGGTTCCATGGTGCCCACGCTCGGCGCTCTCCTGGAACACCCCGAGCTGGGGTTGCGCCTCCTCACCGGGGAGGCCGGGGGAATGTCGGAGGTCGAGTCGGCGCTCCTCGTCGAGGGCGCCGACCTGGCCGTACGGTTCGACCCCGCCCCCGGCGTCCTCCGGCGGGTCCTCCCCGTCCTGTCGCTGTCCGCCGAGTCGGCGCCCGAGGAGATCGACGGCGCCGTGCGAAGACTCGGCGACATGGGTTCCGCGGGCGTCGTCCTGGCTCCCGCCCTCCGGGACGTCCGAGAACCCGATCTCCGGGCGTTGACCGCGTCGGCCGACCGTGCCGGCATACCGCTCCTGGTCACGCGCATCCCCTCCACCCAGGCGTGGACGCGGATCATGGCGGTCATCAGGGAGGACCGGGCGCGCGCCATCGACGACTACCGGGAGATGCATCGGGAGGCGATGCATCCGAACGGCCTCGACCACCTCCTGCGCTGGTTGGCTCGACGCGTGGCCGGACACGTCGTGCTCCTCGACCGCACCGGCACGCCACGGCACGCCTTTCCCGGACTCCCGGAGGACGTCCTCGACCAGGCGCGGGGCGAGATCCGACTCGTGCTGCGCGGCTCGGCCGGGGCGGCCGAGGCGAGTCTCGCCTCAGGAGTCGTGAACGTCCAGCCGGTCGGTACGCCGGACAACGCCGGCGTCCTGGTGGTGACGCGGGGCAGATCGTTTCCCCCGCCCACGCGCTCCTTGATAACGGACGCGTCCCGGCTCGTCGGTTTGTGCTGGCGCGCCGAGGAGGACGCCCGCCGCGGGCGACGAGCGACCCAGGCGGACGTGTACACCAGGGAGGCCGTCCTCCACCTGCTCATGACGGGCAATGTCCAGGGCGCCCGCCGCGTCGCGGGCGCGATCGGGCCGAGCCTCGCGGATCAGGTCCGTCTTTATGTGATCGAAAGCCCCCCGAAAGAGCGTGGCGTATTGGTCGCCCATTGCGAGGAGACGTCGGAAGGCCGGGCATGGATCGTCCAATGCCCTGTCTACAGACGTCACATCATCGTTCTCGCACCGGCCACGGATGGCGCCGACCCGATGGAAGAGGTTCTTCAGGACTTCATCCGCCCATCGAACGGCATCAGTATCGGAGGTAGCGAGATCGTCGCGCTCCGCGACCTGGCATCGGGCTACGGACAGGCGTTTCACGCGCTCGCGATGGCACGCGGACAGGGCACGGGCTACGCGCGATTCAGCCCGGGTGGAGACCTTGCCGCGCTATTGCGTCCCCACGCCCGCGAATGGGCGGAAGCGACGCTCGAACCGCTCTCCGCCTACCGCCCCAAGCGCCCCCAAGATCCCGGCGCACCCGAACTGACCGCGACACTCCGAGCATGGCTGGACTTCGACGGCGGCGCGGCGCGCCTGTTGAAGATCCACCGCAACACCCTGGTCGCTCGGCTGCGGCACATCGAAGGGCTCTTCGGACGATCGCTCCGCGACATGGAAACGCAGGCAGGCCTTCACCTGGCACTGCGCATCCTCGACGGCCCGGAAGGAGACGGCGACCAGTTGCCCCTCGACGCGCTACTGGACGATCCCGTGATCCGCCAATGGGCCCACTTGCAACTTGCCCCACTTATGGAACACGAACCCAGGCCATACCTGAGAACACTCCGCGTATGGCTGGCCAACAATGCGCGCATCGAACCGGCCGCGTCGGCACTCGGCATCTCGGTACCCGGTGCGCGAAAGCGGCTGACCCGCGTCGAGACGTTGCTCGGCCGCTCCCTGTTGAACGGCCCATCGGCACGCTACGACCTATGGTTCGCCCTGAAGGTCCACGACTCCCAGGCCGTCTCCGAATAGCCGTCGCGCACCAGCCCGGCGCCCGGCAGAGCGACCCGCATCACGGTTGGGTGTACTCGATACCCATCGCCGCCGGCACCTCATAGCCGACTCAGATGGGATCTCGGTGACGTGCCGGTACCGCAGGCAGAGGTCCGCAGCCTCTGCCAGGATTCACGGGTGAGTACGGAATTTGCCGACAAGTCAGCAGAGATGTTCACGGCTCTGGCCGATGGAGAGACCGGTGCGTTCCGGTCCTTGCTGCGCCAGGTCTTCCGGCTGTCACCGCAGGTGCCGCTGGAGGAACGCACCGCCCTCTCGAACGAGATCGCGCCACTGCTGTCGGCCGAGGACGGCGAGCTCGAACTGGTCGCGGACCTCGCCGTCCTGGCGGGCGCGCTCGTCGAGGGCGGAGTGCCCGCCGGAACGGCCGGCGTGCAGGTCATGCGGATGCTGCATTCCTGGGCCGGATCCACCGATACCGTCCGGGAGCCCGGGGGACGGCACAGTGTGGCCCGCCGCCTCGGCCTGGCCGCCAAGACCATGCTCACCGGCGCCGATGTCCGCGCGGCCGTTCGCGCCGACAAGGGCATGCTGATCGACCTCCAGGTCGCCGCCGCGCGGCTGCGCCGCAACGTGAGCGAGTTCCAACCGGTCGACGGGCTGCTCAGGATGACCGCGGCGGTCGGCGCCCTGGTCCTGGACCGCCGGTCGGGACGCGGGTTCCGGGTGGCCTTCGACGGTGTCTGGAGCAACTACCAGCTGCACACCCTGCTCGCCGACGCCCTCATCGGCGACGAGGGCCGCGGTCTCGACGGCGAACGCCTCTGCTCCGACTGCGTCGCGGTCGAGAGCGGCCGGCGGCAGCCCTTCTCCTGCGGCAGCGGAGAGCTGTCCGAGGTGTGGTCCCTAGGGGATTACGAGGGAGGCCCGGTCTTCCTCGACGGCACACCCGCCGACACTCTCATGCTCGACGGCGAACGCGTCATCGTTCTGGATGCGAAGGAGTCCGCAGGAGCGTCCTGGCGGCCCGGCGACCACTCCTACGAGCTGGTCCGCGCCGAGCTCACCGTGCAAGCCGAACTCCTCCCCGAGGAGACGACCAGCCTGTGGTCCCGTATCGCGCTGCCCGCGGTAGCCGGAGATTCCGCCTGAAAGGCCAAGGCGTGCCGACCCTCCCTGGAACGGGCGCGGTCAGTGGAATCAGCGCTTGCGCGCCAGACCACAGTAAGTGATCAGGTCGTCGTCATATCCGGGAGTCTCTGGGCTGGTGCGCCACCGATGCACTTGGACGAGGCCGGGCTCGACCAGATCGGTGCCGTCGAAGAACCGGGTCACTTCTGCGTGGGAACGCAACCTGAACGGGACGGCTGAACGCTCGTTGTACACGCGGGTGAATTCGTCGGACGATCCGGATCGATGTCACTGGCGCCATGTGAATTCGCCAGGTGACTACCCGACGGCACCGCGTCGAGCGGCTCGGCGTGCGCGTCGTAGCCGGGGAACGGCGGCTTGAACAGCAGTTCGTATCGGTGCGGATGCTCGCGCGCCCATTGGCGGTAGGCGTGGGCCAGCTCGCGCATCCGCTGCTCGGCACGGCGGTGGCGGGTGCTGCCGGCGGCCGCGCGGGCCAGCGCGTCGCGCAGGTCGTGGTAGGCGTCGATCACCAGTTCGTTGAGCAACGCGGCCGATGATCTACGTGGCCGACCATGCCCCGTCCGGCATGTGCGAGCAGCTCCGCGGTGAGGGGCCGCCAGGCGACGGGGTCAGCGGCTCAGGCCTTCCCCATTGACCTACTGAAGTCGCACATCGCCGCCGGTGACGAGGACAAGATGCGCACAAGACCGATTCGGACCGTGCACAACCCCACAGAGCAGGAAGCCCCCGGCCGACGTCAGCGCTGGTCAAGGGCGTATTAACACTGATGATCTGGGCGCCTCCGGCAGGATTCGAACCTGCGACACCCGCTTTAGGAGAGCGGTGCTCTATCCCCTGAGCTACGGAGGCGTGTCGTCGCTCGCGGGTAGAGCGTAGCGGACGGCACCTACAGGGTAGGGGAAGGGGACGGTTGAGTGCTCCTTCTTATGGGGTGCGGGACTCTAGGCCCCGCGGGGGCTGGGTCGGTACGCTTCGGTGCCGTGACCGGACGGCATCGTGAGCAACCCAAGGATCTTGCTGCCGAGGGCGAGGTGGAGGCGGGCGCTTCTCGTGGCAGGCGGGTCGCCGTCGTCGTGGCGGTGTTCGCGGTGCCCGTGCTGGTGGCGTCCGTGGTCGCGTTCGGGCTGCGGGACGAGCCGGTGCGCGAGCGGCCGGAGACGGCGGGGACGCCCGCGGGGGACGTGCGGCCGACGCAGGGGGAGCCGACGTTCGGGACGTACGTGCCGCCCGAGTCGGAGCCGCAGGTCGCGACGAAGCCGCCGAAGCGGGCGCCGGCGCCGCCGGTGCGGCCGCGGCGGACGGCGAAGCCCACGCCCTCGCCGACGCCGCCGCGGGCGCGGCGGCCGTGCCCGGCGGGGTGGGAGGACGTCTGGTGGATGCGCCGGTGGTGTGAACGGCAAGGTCACAGAGGTCGCTGAACCAGTTACGCACAGGTCATCGTAGAACCTGTAGTAGCGTTCTGCCGCTGTTCCGCATTCGGGCATCAGGAGGAATACCACCGTGCCGAACCCCCGGTCGGCGGCGCTGACCGCGGTCTTCCTGGTGACGGCGCTGATCTTCCCGCACGGCGTCGCACACGCGGCCGCGGGCCGGGCCGACTCACTGGAGTCGCTGCGGCGCGAGGCGTCGAAGGCGCGTGCCGAGCTGGAGAAGGCCACGAAGTCGATGGAAGGCCGGCAGAAGGACCTCGCCGCCTCCCAGGAGAAGCTGCGCGCCACGCTGAAGGATCTCGCCGGGGCCGAGGCGGAGCTGAACCGGATCCGGCAGCCGCTCGCCAGGCTCGCGAACACCTCCTACCAGCAGAGCGGCGCGGCCGGATCCATGGCGATCTTCGGTGGCGGCGATCCGAGCCAGGCGCTGCGGTCGACGGCGGACGTGACGCTGATCGCCAAGTCGCAGCAGGAGCTCGTGGAACGTGCCGACGAGCTGCAGGACCGGCGGCAGCGGCTGGCCTCCACCGCGCAGGAGCTGCAGTCGAAGAACGCGGTGGAGCAGACCCGCCTCCAGCAGGAGGTGGACGGGCTGAAGACCAAGTCGGCGCAGCTGACCAAGCAGCTCAACACGATGCTGGACAAGCTCGACGTGTCGCGGCAGCGGCGGCTGGAGCTCGGCTGCGACAAGGGCCTCGCCGCGGACGCCAAGAAGTTCCCCAACGGGCTCATCCCCGCGAAGTACCTGTGCGCGCTGCCGCAGAAGGGCGGGCACAAGCTGCGCGCGGACGCGGCGCTCGCGTTCTACAAGCTGAACACGGCCTACAAGCGCCGGTTCGGGCGCGACATGTGCGTGACGGACGCGTACCGGAGCCTGTCGGAGCAGCATGCCGTGTACGCGCGGCGCCCCGGTTTCGCGGCCGTTCCCGGGACGAGCAACCACGGCAAGGGGCAGGCGCTCGACCTGTGCGGCGGGGTGCAGACGTCAGGGTCGGTCCAGTTCAACTGGATGGAGTCGCAGGCCGGGAAGTACGGCTGGATCCATCCGTCGTGGGCCTACAGCAACCCGTTCGAGCCCTGGCACTGGGAGTTCGGAACGGAGAAGTACTCCTAGGCGGGAATCTCGGTGGCGGGGACGACCTCGGCGGTGCAGTAGCGGCAGCGGCGCGCCTTGATCGGGATCTCGCTGAGGCACTGCGGGCACCCGCGCTCGGTGGCCTCCTTGCCGCGGTCCATCCGCTCGATGAGCTTGGTAGTGGGCAGCACGACCAGGAAGTAGACGATCGCCGCCGTGATGAAGAACGCGATCGCGGACGTCACGAAGATCCCGTAGGGGAACGCGGTGCCGTTGATCGTGACGGACAGCTTGGTGTAGTCGGGCTTGCCGCCGATCAGCGCGATCAGCGGGGTGATGAAGGAGTTCGCGAAGTCCTTCACCAGGCTCGCGAACGCCGCTCCGACGACGAACGCGACGGCCAGCTCGACCAGGTTCCCGCGGATGAGGAACTTCTTGAACCCGCTCATGGGTGCTCCAGGGGGTCGGGGGGTGCCGTGGGGGCACCGGAACGGCTACGGATCGTAATGAAGGGGTGGCGGATTCGCCAAGCCGGGCGCGGCCGTCAGTGCCCGGTGATCGTGAGGGCCAAGGGCGCGCCGGCACCCGCGAGAGCCACGGCCTGGGCCTTGTCGGTGGCCAGCACCACCAAGGCCCCTTCTTGGCCGCCGCGGTCGCGCGGTCTCGGAACCGCGACCACCGGGACGCCGGACACCACGACCCGGGCCTCGCGCCCCCACGCGTCCGGTGGCGGGCCGTCCGGCTGAGCGGAGCCCGGCGGGACGGCCAGGACGTCGATGCGGTCGCCGGGCCGCAGGAGCCGGACGGCCCCCGCGTCGGCCATCCGGACCGGTGTGGCGACCGTGCCGGGCCCCTGGCCGCGCAGCAGCCCGTCACCGACGACGCGGGCGTCGGTGAGGGGCTCGCCCTCGCGCATGGGGCCGGCGAGGACGCGTCCCGCACCGCCGGAGCGGAGGGCGCCGGCCGGGACGGCATCCGGCGGCAGGGCGATCGGCCGCAGGTCGGACGCGGTCAGCGCCCGCCCGGCGGGGAGGTCGCGGGCGGCGCCGAGGACCCGGACGGACGGCGGCGGCCCGGGACGCAGCGCCACCAGCGCCAGCCCGGCGGCGGCCGCGGCGAACAGCGCCGCCAGCGGTCGCCGCAGCCGGGCCGAGCGGACGCTCACGGCAGTTCTAGCGGGAGCTTGATGCCGTCCAGGACGTCGGGGCAGGGGCAGGAGCGTTCGGCGGGCAGCGCCTTCACCACGTCGGCGACGAGGCCGCGGAGCCGGTCGATGTTCTCGCCGAAGACGCGGAGCACCTCCTCCATCGTGACGCCCTCGCCCTCCTCGATGCCCGCGTCGAGGTCGGTGACGAGGCAGAGGGAGGTGTAGCAGAGCGCCAGCTCGCGGGCGAGGACGGCCTCCGGGTGGCCGGTCATCCCGATCAGCGTCCAGCCCTGGGACGCGAACCACTGCGACTCGGCCCGGGTGGAGAACCGGGGGCCCTCGATGACGACGAGCGTGCCGCGGTCGACCGGGTCCCACCCGGACGCCTGCGCGGACGCCACGGCGGCTTGGCGGCCCGCCGGGCAGTACGGGTCGGCGAACGAGACGTGGACGGCGGCGCCCTCGTCGTAGTAGGTCTGCGGGCGGCCGGACGTCCGGTCGGCGAGCTGGTCGGGGACGGCGAGCGTGCCGGGCCCGTACTCGGGGGTGAGGGACCCGACCGCGCACGGTGCCAGCACCTGCCGGATGCCGAGGGCGCGCAGGGCCCACATGTTGGCCCGGTAGGGGATCCGGTGCGGGGGGAACCGGTGGTCGCGGCCGTGCCGGGGGACGAACGCGACGCGGCGGCCCGCGAGCTCGCCGATCGCGATGGGGTCGCTCGGCGGGCCGTAGGGGGTGTCGACCCGCACCTCCTCGATGTCGTCGAGGAAGGAGTAGAACCCGGAGCCGCCGATGACCCCGATCTCGGCGGCGGGCTGGGACGCGGAAGGCTGAGTGGACATGCCGCCGACACTAGCCACCCGGGGGCCGCCCGCAGCAGCCCGTCCGCCGATTGTGGATAACTCCGCCGGCGGCGGGCCGGGAGACGGCGAAGGGGTCCGGCGCGGAGCCGGCCCCCTCCCCTTCCCCGTCCCGGCCGGAGCCGGGGGTCAGCGGCGCGTCAGCCGACGGGATCGAGCACCCGGGACTCGGCCGTGGGCGCCTCTTTGGCGAGCCGTCCCGGCGTCCAGATCCGCCGCCCGATGTCGTACGACAGGGCGGGCAGCAGCAGCGACCGGACGACGAGCGTGTCGAGCAGGACGCCGAACGCCACCGCGAAGCCCATCTCGACCATGAACGTCAGCGGGAGCGTGACCATGGAGGCGAACGTGGCCGCGAGGACCAGCCCGGCCGAGGTGATCACGCCGCCGGTGACGGTGAGGCCCCGCTGGATGCCGCGGCGGGTGCCGAGGGACTGCGACTCCTCCCGGACGCGGTGCATCAGGAAGATGTTGTAGTCGACGCCCAGCGCGACCAGGAAGATGAAGGCCAGCAGCGGGAAGCCCGAGTCGGTCCCCTCGAACCCGAAGGCGTGCTCGAAGATCACCGCGCAGGCTCCGAGCGAGGCGAGGAACGACAGCACCACGGTGCCCATCATCAGCAGCGGCGCCACGACGGCGCGCAGCAGCGCGATGAGGATCAGGAACACCACCGCCAGCACGATCGGGATGATCACCTTGTTGTCGCGGGTGGAGGCGCGCTTGATGTCGAGCTGGGTCGCGGTCATGCCGCCGACCTTGGCGTCCGCGGACGGGACGCCGTGCGCCGCGGTCCGCAGCCGGTCGATGGTGCCGCGCGCGGCCTCGCTGTCGGCCGCGTCCTTCAGCGTCGCCTCGTACTTGACCAGGCCGTTCGCGGTGGCCGGCGGGCCGACCTCGGCGACGCCCGGCGTCCCGCGGACGGCCTGCGCGAGCTGGTCGGAGGCGGCGGCCTTGCCGATGACGACGGCCGGGGCGCCCGATCCGGCGGGGTAGTGGCGCGCGACGACCTCGGAGCCCTTCACCGAGTCGGGCTTGCCGGTGAACTGCCCCGCGTCCGAGATGCCGTCCGCCTTCAGCGAGGTCAGGCCGAGCGTGAGGACGATGAGGCCGAGCATGCTCGCGGCCCAGATCACGCGCGGGCGCCTGCCGACCAGGCCGGCCACGCGGTTCCACACGCCGTGCTCGGCCTCGTAGGACTCGGGCTTGAGGTACTTCTCGTCGTACCGGGGGATCAGCGGCCAGAACAGCCAGCGGCCGAAGATGACGAGCAGGGCCGGCAGGAGGGTCGTCATGGCGGCGAGGGCGGTGATGACGCCCGCGGCGGCCACGGGCCCCATGCCCGAGGTGGAGTTCATCTCGGCGAGCAGCAGGCACAGCAGCCCGACGGCGACGGTGGCGGCGGAGGCGATGATGGCGGGCGCGGCGCGGTGCAGCGCGTAGGCCATGGCCTCGTGCCGGTCCTCGTGCCGGTGCAGCTCCTCCCGGTAGCGGGCGACGAGCAGCAGCGCGTAGTCGGTGGCGACGCCGAAGACGAGGACGGTCAGGATTCCGGCGCTCTGCCCGTTGACGGTGAGGTCCGCGTACTTGGCGAGCAGGTACACCGTCGACTGGGCGAGCCCCAGGGCGAAGACCGCGCTCAGTACTGGGACGAACCAGAGAAGGGGGCTGCGGTAGATGAAGAGCAGCAGGACGATGACGACGAGGCCGGCGGCCATGAGCAGGAAGCCGTCGAGGCTCTCGAAGACCTTGAACTGGTCGGCGCCACCGCCCGCGGGTCCGGTGACGTGGGAGGTCAGGCCGGGAGGCCCGCGCTCGGCGAGGTCACGCGCGTCGTCGACCGCGGCGATCAGGTCCACGTCCGTCAGGGGCACCAGCGTCTGGAGGGCCTTGCCGTCCTTGGACGGGAAGGGGCCCTGCACCTGCTGCGCGCCCGGCAGCTTCGTGAACGCGGCGGCGTCCGAGGCGGCCTTCGCCTTGTCCGCCGGGGTGATGCCGCCGGACCGCTCGTAGACGACGACGGCGAGCATCGTCTCGTCCTTGCGGAACCGCTCCTCCAGCTCGACGACCTGGGTCGATTCGGCGCCGGACGGCAGCCAGGCCGCCGCGTCGTTCTCCTCGACGTCGCCGAGCTTGCCGGCGAGGGGGCCGAGGGCCGCCAGCAGGACGATCCACAGGGCGAGGACGGCCCATTTGGTGCGCCGTCCGGCGATCAGTCCGGCCAGGCGGTGTGACCGGGAATTGGGGGGAGCCGGGCTGGGTGCGCTCATGGTTCCTCCTGTGTGCACAGGGCGATGTCCGAAAGACGAGATATATCGTGTCTGCCGTAGAGTCTCTCGACTCCCGAGAGATGTCAAGTACTATCGCGAAATCGCGAGGAGAGAACCGTGCGGGCCCCCAGGTCGTCTCCCATCCCCTCAATGGTCGCGAAACCGCACCTCTCCGCGCCTCCGGCGAGAGGAGGGAACGCGGCTACCCCCTTCGGGTCACAAAAAAGCCGCCGCCTACACCGGAAGTTGTAGGCGGCGGCGTCAGAGCACCACGGAAGCCGGGGGATCCGCGCGGGGATCCCCCGGTGGGCGTACGGGAACCGGGAAGGTCAGGCGACCTTCTCGGACGAGGAGGAGGACGACGTGCTGGAGGACGAGGCGCTTCCAGACGACGACGTCGAGGAGTCGGAGGACGACGAGGACGACGAGGACGAGTCCGACTTGGCGGAGTCGCCTCCCGAGGAGCCGTTGGACGAGCCGTTCGCGGACGCCCCCGCGGTCGAGGACGGCGTGCCGGAGCCGCGGCTGTCGGTGCGGTAGAAGCCCGACCCCTTGAAGATGATCCCCGCGGCGGAGAAGACCTTGCGGAGCTTGCCGGTGCACGCCGGGCATTCGGTCAGCGCGTCGTCGCTGAACTTCTGCACGACCTCCAGAGGCTCGCCGCACTCGGTGCAAACGTACTGATACGTCGGCACGGTTCCTCCTAGCTGACGCAACCCGGCCGAGACCGGACTGGCACTCACTCTGAACGACTGCTAATGGTACCGGTGTCTCGAACAGGATTCGTCCCCGGGATGTTCCCTGGCCGTCCCCGGGATGCTCCCCGGCCGTCCCGCCCCGCCCGAGCGCTCGTTCAGGCGCCCGTCTCGCCGAACCAGCCCGCCAGCCTGCCCTTACGGCTGACCGCGCGCAGCCGCCGCTCCGTGGTATCGCGCACGGCGGCGGTGGTCACGACCAGGAGCGTGTCACCCGCCTGCAAGGGCGTGGACGGTTCGGGGACGAAGCTCGTCCCGCCCCGCACGATGAGCGTGACCGACGCGCCGGGAGGCAGCCGCAGCTCGAAGATCTCCACGCCGTTCAGCAGCGAGTCCTCGGGGATCCGGACCTCCAGCAGGTCGGCGTGCAGTTCCTCCAGCGGCGCCGCCTCGACGCCCAGCTCGCGGGTCTGCTCGTCGCTCTTGAGCCGGCACAGGCGCGCCGCCAGCGGCAGCGTCGGCCCCTGGAGGGCGGTGAACACGACGACGATGTTGAAGACGAGCGCGAAGATCCGGTCGGCGTTCTCGACCTCCGCCACCATCGGGATGGTGGCGAGGACGATCGGGACGGCGCCCCGCAGGCCGGCCCAGGACGCGAACAGCTTCTCGCCCCACGTCAGCTTGAACCCGATCGTGGACAGCACGACCGACACCGGCCGGGCGATGAGCAGCAGCACGAAGCCGACCACGAGCGCGGGCAGGATCTGCGCGGGAAGGTCGCCGGGGTCGGCCAGCAGGCCGAGCATCACGAACAGCCCGATCTGCGCGAGCCAGCCGACGCCCTCGGCGAAGCCGCGGGTCGCCGGGCGGTGCGGGAGCCGCGCGTTCCCGAGGACGAGCGCGCTGACGTAGACGGCGAGGAACCCGCTCGCGTGCAGCAGGGAGGTGGCCCCGTAGGCGACGATCGCCAGCGACATGACGGCGATGGGGTAGAGGCCCGACGCGGGCAGCGCGATGCGGCGCAGCGCCTGCGCGCCCAGCCAGCCGATGGCGACGCCCATGATGGCGCCCGCGACCAGCTCGTACACCATCACGCCGAGCAGCTCGGCGAGGTTGGGCGCGCCGCTGTGGGCGCTGAGCGCGATCACGATGATGACGACGGGCGCGTCGTTGAAGCCGGATTCGGCCTCCAGCAGGCCGGTCAGCCGGGACGGCAGCGGCAGCCGCCGCAGCACCGAGAACACGGCCGCCGCGTCGGTCGGCGCGAGCACCGCGGCCAGCAGGAACGCGGGCTGCCAGTCCAGGCCGACGAGCCACATGGCGGCGAGCGCCACCACCACGATGCTGATGAGCGTGCCGAGGGTGGACACGCTGACCGCGGCGGGCACCGAGTGCCGGACGTGTCGCCAGCTGGTGGTGATGCCGCCTTCGGCCAGGATCAGGACGAGGGCGGCGAAGCCGAGCGTCTCGGCCAGCTCCGCGTTGTCGAACTGGATGTGGAGGGGGCCGGACTCGCCGATGAAAAGGCCGAGGCCCATGTACGCCAGCAGGGTCGGCAGTCCCGCCTTGTGGGACAGCCTGACCGCGACGATGGCGCTGAGTACGAGCGTGGCCCCGAGGAGTAGCCAGATGTCGAGGTGCACATCCCACCCTTCGGGGTCGTCAAAGTTGATCGTTTAGGAATCCTACAGATTCATCGGCAAATCGCATATTTACGGTTGAGGGATGGCGCGTCGCGGAGCGTGGCTAACGGCGTTTGACCTGCGGTTTTACCCCGTTGACCACGTTCTGCACGTTTCGTCCCTGGATGGCCGCGGTGACGTTGTCCTGCACCATCGCGACCAGGGTGAGCTGGGACTGCACGGACGCCCCGGCGGCGTGCGGCGACAGGAGGACGTCCTCGTGGGAGCGCAGCGGATGCTCCTGCGGGAGCGGTTCCTCGTCGAACACGTCCAGGGCCGCCCCAGCCAGGCGTCCCGAGTCCAGAGCGGCCAGGACCGCGTCGTCCGGCGCGATCCCTCCGCGCCCCACGTTCACCAGCATTGCCTTGTCCGGCAGCAGGGCGAGACGGTCCGCGCCTATCAGCCCTCTGGTCTCGTCCGTCAGCGGCAGTGCCAGGACGAGGATGTCGGACGTCGCCAGGAGGTCGTCCAGCTCGCGGTACGTGGCCACGGCCTCGGCGCGCTTCCGCCTCGTCCAGTACGAGACGGTGCAGCCCAGCGCGGTGAACAGCCGCGCCGCCTCGGCGCCGATCGCCCCGTACCCCACGATGCCGACGCGCTGCGCGTGGATCTCGCGGGGCCGGCGCCCCGCCATCTCCATCTGCGGCCACCCGCCCGCGCGCACGGCCCGGTCGCCCCACGCCAGGTTGCGGCACAGCGCGAACGCCGCGCCGACCGCCCATTCGGCGACCCCCCGCGCGTTGAAGCCGGCCGCGTTCGCCACCGGCACGCCCGCGGCGGCCAGCGCGCCGACGTCGATGCTGTCGGTCCCGACGGCGGGCATCTGGACGAACGACACCCGGCGCGCCGCGGCCACGGCCTCCGCGTCCAGGGCCAGCCGGCCGGTGAAGTCGCCGATCACGATGTCGGCGTCCGGGAGCGCGGCGAGGAGGGCGGTGCGCTCCCTGGCCTCGGGGAACACCACCTCGGCGTCGTCCCCCAGCGGGGCGAACAGACCTCGGACGATCTCCTCCGCGATCGGGGGCAGGGAGAGGATCCGCCAGGGCGCCGTCATCTCGAACCTCCTGTCAGGCCGTCCGCGACCGCGGCCCCGCCCGCGATCTTGCCTCCCTCACTCTACGAGCAGGTCACGGCAGCCGGGCCAGCCCCCCGGACGGCGTCACCACGGCCCGGACGCGCTGGTCGTGCGGCTCGGCCGGAAGGCGCGGCACCAGCTCGCCGTCGTACAGGAGCGCCACGGTCAGGATCGCCGGGCCGACCCGCGCCAGCGCCCGGTCGTAGGAGCCGCCGCCGCGCCCGAGCCGCAGGCCCGTCCGGTCGACGGCCACCGCGGGCACCAGCACGACGTCCGCGCTGGCCACGGCCCCGGGACCGCGCGGCGGCTCGGACGGCTCCAGGCACCCGCGTGCCCCGGGGACGAGCGAGTCCGGCCCCTCGTAGGACGCCCAGTCGAGATCGTGGTCCGGGAGCAGGCGGGGGACCAGTACGTACGTGCCGCGCTTCCACAGCGCGAACAGCAGGCTGCGCGTGTCCGGTTCGGTGCCGATCGACACGTATGCCGCGACGGTCCCGGCCATCTCCAGTTCCGGGACCTGCAGCAGCGCGTCGCGGATCGGCCGCGCCGCCGCAGCACGCCGATCGGGCGGCATCGCCGCACGTCGGCCCAGCACTTCGGCCCGCAGGCCGCTCTTCGAATCGATGTCGTGCACGCTGAGGTCCTCGCGGATGACTAGGGTCTGTACATGGCCGACTCTGCACCAGTGCTCAAGGCGGTCGTCCCCGCGGCCGGCCTCGGTACCCGATTCTTGCCCGCGACCAAGGCGACTCCCAAGGAAATGCTGCCGATCGTCGACAAACCGGCGATCCAGTACGTCGTCGAGGAGGCGGTGGACGCCGGGCTCTCCGACGTCCTCATGGTCACCGGACGCAGCAAACGGTCCATCGAGGACCACTTCGACCGGGCGTACGAGCTGGAAGAGGCGCTCCGGGCGAAGGGCGACGACGAGCGGCTGGACGCCGTGCACGAGTCCAGCGACCTGGCGATCATGCACTACGTCCGGCAGGGCGAGCCCAAGGGCCTCGGGCACGCGGTGCACTGCGCCCGCCAGCACGTCGGCCACGAGCCGTTCGCGGTGCTGCTCGGCGACGACATGATCGACGCCCGCGACAAGCTGCTGCGGCGGATGATCGAGGTCCGCGCCCGGTACGGCGGCAGCGTGATCGCGCTGATGGAGGTCGAGCCCGACCAGGTCTCGGCGTACGGCTGCGCGGCCATCGAGGCGACCTCCGAGGACGACGTCGTCCGCATCTCCGACCTCGTCGAGAAGCCCGCCGCCGAGGAGGCGCCGAGCAACTGGATCATCATCGGCCGGTACGTCTGCGACCCCGCGGTGTTCGACGTCCTGGAGAAGACCCCGCCGGGGCGCGGCGGCGAGATCCAGCTGACCGACGCGCTGCGCACCCTCGCCGACATGCCCGCCGACCAGGGCGGAGGCGTCTTCGGGGTGAAGTTCCGGGGCCGCCGCTACGACACCGGCAACAAGCTGGAGTACCTGCGGACGGTCGTCCAGTTCGCCGCGGAACGCCCCGACCTGGCGCCCGAGTTCCTCCCGTGGCTGCGCGAGTTCGTCCAGAAGCAGGACGGCGTGGGCGGCGCGGGGAACCAGTGACGGCACGCCAGACTGGGGGCGTGAAGATGAGAACGGTCGACGAGCATCTGGCGGAGATCCTCGGCAGCGTGACGGCGCTGCCGCCGCTCGACCTCGCGCTGCTGGAGGCGCAGGGCACGGTGCTCGCCGAGCCCGTGACCGCGCCGGTGCCGCTGCCGCCGTTCGACAACTCCGCGATGGACGGCTACGCCGTCGTGGCGGCCGACATCGCGGCGGCCGCCGAGGCCGAGCCGGTCGCGCTGCCCGTCGTCGGCGACATCGTCGCGGGCGACACGGGCGTGGCGGCGATCCGGCCGGGGCTGACCGCCCGGATCATGACGGGCGCGCCGCTCCCGGCGGGCGCCGACGCGGTCGTCCCCGTCGAATGGACGGACGGCGGCAACGCCACCGTCCGGATCTCGCGCGCCGCGCCGTCCGGCAACTACATCCGCCGGGCGGGGGAGGACGTCGTCGCCGGGCAGGTCGTCGCGGACGCCGGCACCCGGCTCAGCGCGCCCCAGATCGGCATGATCGCGGCGGTGGGGCGGGCCCGGGTGACGGTCCGCCCGAAGCCGCGCGTCGTGGTCGTCGCCACGGGCGACGAGCTGCGCGAGCCGGGCGGCGGGTCGCTCGCGCCCGGCCAGATCTGGGAGTCGAACAGCTTCATGCTCACCGCCGCCGTGGTCGAGGCGGGCGGGGTGGGCTACCGGCAGGCCACGGTCGTGGACGAGCCCGCCAAGGTCCTGGAGATGCTCCACGACCAGCTCGTGCGGGCCGACGCCGTCGTCACCACCGGCGGCGTCTCCATGGGCACCAGGGACGTCGTCAAGGAGGTGCTCGCCGGTACGGGCACGGTGGACTTCCACAAGGTGCGCATGCGTCCCGGCAAGCCGCAGGGGTTCGGCCTCCTCGAAGGCACGCCCGTCTTCACGCTTCCGGGCAATCCGGTGAGCGCGTACGTGTCGTTCCAGGTGTTCGTGCGTCCCGCCCTGCTGGCCATGCAGGGGCTGCCACCCGAACCGCTCCCGACCGTGGGGGCCGTCCTCACCGAGGACGTCGCCTCGCCCGCCGGGCTCCGCCATTTCGTGCGCGGCAGGCTGGCGTACGGAGAGGGCTACGCCGTCACGCCCGCGGAGACGCAGGGATCGCACCAGCTCGCCTCCCTCTCCTCCGCGAACGCGCTCATCGTCCTGCCGGAGGACGCGGAGGCCGTGCCGGCCGGTTCGCACGTCGAGGTGATGAGGTTGCCGTCGTGAGTGGCACGGGTCCCGAGTTCACCCACCTGGACGACACGGGAGCGGCCCGCATGGTCGACGTGTCGTCGAAGGACGTGTCGGCGCGGACGGCGACGGCGACGGGCTTCGTCCGGCTCTCCGCCGAGTGCGTCGCCCTGCTGCGCGCGGGCGACATCCCGAAGGGCGACGCCCTGTCGGTCGCCCGCATCGCCGGGATCATGGGGGCCAAGCGCGTCCCCGACCTCGTCCCGCTGTGCCACCCGATCGCGCTGCACGGCGTCACCGTCGACCTGGAGATCCGGGACGACGGCGTCGCGATCAGCGCCGTCACCCGCACCGCCGACCGCACCGGCGTCGAGATGGAGGCGCTCACCTCCGTCAGCGTCGCCGCGCTCGCGCTGGTCGACATGGTGAAGGCCGTCGACCCCGCCGCGGTGATCACCGGCGTGCGGGTCGAGGAGAAGACCGGCGGCAAATCCGGGGTGTGGCGCCGGTGATCAGGGCGATGGCGGTCACCGTGTCGAACCGGGCCGCCGCGGGTGTGTACGAGGACCGGTCCGGGCCCGTGCTGGTCGAGATGCTGTCGGACCTCGGCTGCCGCGTGGACGGCCCGGTCGTCGTCCCGGACGGCGAGCCGGTCGCCGACGCCCTGCGGGACGCGGTCGCCCAGGGCTACGACGTCGTCGTCACGTCCGGCGGGACCGGCCTCACGCCGACCGACGAGACCCCCGAGATGACCCGCCGGGTCATCGAATGGGAGATACCGGGCATCGCCGAGGCGATCCGGCTGGAGGGCCGCGAGAAGGTCCCCGCCGCGATCCTGTCGCGCGGCCTCGCCGGCGTCGCGGGCCGGACCCTCATCGTCAACCTGCCGGGCTCCACCGGCGGCGTCCGCGACGGCATGGCCGTTCTCGGCCGCGTCCTGGCCCACGCCGTCGACCAGATCGGCGGCGGCGACCACCCGCGCCCCTAGGCGCCCGGGTGCCCGCCGGCGCCGGGGCGGGCTCAGCCGAGGGCCAGGACCCGCATGAGGTGCCGTGCGGTGCGTCCGCCCTCCTGCTCCGCCACGCCGAGCGCGGTGCGCACGTCGAGGTCGTCCAGGAGTGCCCGGGTCACCGCCGCCTCGGCCGCGGGGGACGAACGGCTGCGGCCGGCCGCGTGATGGAGGCGGTCCAGGTCGGCCGCGGCACGGTCGAGGTCGCCGGGCGCGTGGTCCCACTCCCGCGCCCACGGCTCGGTGAGGAGCATGAGCCGGACGGCCGAGGCCGCGTGGTCCTGGAGCAGGTCGGACACCAGCACCAGGTTGCCGGTGGACTTGGCCATCTTGGCCCCGTCCCGGCAGACCATCCCCACGTGCAGCCAGGCCCGGGAGAACGGGCGCACGCCGGACAGCGCCTCGGCCATGGCGGCCTCGTAGGCGTGGTGCGGGAAACGCAGGTCGGTGCCGCCGGAGTGCAGGTCCAGGGCCGGGCCGAAGATCGTCATGGCCATCGCGGTGCATTCGGCGTGCCAGCCCGGGCGTCCCGTGCCCCACGGGCCGGGCCAGGCGGGCTCACCCGATCGCGAGGGCCGCCAGACGGCGACGTCGAACGGGTGCTCCTTCGCGGGGTCGTCGGGCACGTCACCGTATTCGGCCAGGAGGACATGCGCCTCGCCGGCGTCGAGCCCGGCCCGCCGCGGCACGTCGGCGCCGCGGAAGTAGACCGCGCCGTCGCGGACGTAGGCGTGGTCGGACGCGAGGAGCCCCTGGGCGAGCGCGACCACCTCCATGACGTGGTTGTGCGCGCGCGGCTGGTGGTCGACGGGGTGGACGCCGAGGGCGTCCAGGTCGCGTTCGAAGTAGAACTGCTGGACGGCGGCGAAGCTGTCGTACGGGCTGCCGGCGCGGTGCGCGGCCTGGTTCAGGACGTCGTCGACGTCGGTGACGTTGCGGCACACGCGCACGTCGCCGCCCGCGTGGCGCAGGACGCGGGCGGCCACGTCGGACCAGACGAAGGTGCGGGCGTGCCCGAGATGGGTCGCGGCGTACGGGGTGATCCCGCAGACGTACATCCGGGCGGGCCCGACGACCGGGAGCCGGTGGCCGCCGATCGTCAGGGTGCGGTCCGGTGCGTTGCGCTCCATGAGTGCCCTCTCGGTGTGGTCAAAGGCTCCGATCAGCGGTAGGCCGTCCCAGCGCGGGCCGCCACGGGTGGGCCGCCGGATGGGCCGCCGGGCGAGCACGGGCCAGCCGCTCAAGGCGTGCGGCGCGCAGGATCCTCGCGAGCTGCGGGCGGACGCCGGTGAGCGTGACGGCGCCGCCCTTGCGGCGCGCCAGCCCGTCGGCGGCGGTGATCGCGGCCAGGCCCCGCGCGTCGCAGAAGGACAGCGCCGATGCGTCGATCAGGACGTTCGGCCCCCGGTCGTCGATCAGCCGGGCCAACTCGATCCCGAAGTCGGCTGCGGTGGCGATGTCCAGCTCCCCTGCGACCGTGACACGTGTCGTGCCCGTGCCATCATGCCCACTCCGCACCGTGAGCTCCACAGGCGTGTTTTGCGGGACGATGCGGGTGTTCGTTGCGGTTCCTCCATTGCACACCCCTCAAGACTCCGCTGCCGTCCGCGCGGTGGACAGGGACCAAGGTCCTGGTCGTCACGTGCCAAAGTCCTGGTGGGAGGACTGGCAAGAACCCGCCGTCGCTCTCGTGGACCAGGCATCGCCGGGGAAAGGACCTTTGCCTCTGGAGTGGGGCCCTCCCGCGATGAAGCGTGGAAGAGCAACCGCTTAGAGCGCACCAAACCCGTGCGGTAACACCGAATCAAACGAGAGTGATGGGAAGGGGATTGCGATGTCCGAGACGATCGTCGTCGCCACCGACGGGTCCGAGGCGTCGGACCGCGCCCTCGACTGGGCCGCCGCGGACGCCGTCCTGCGCCGGCGCCCCCTCCACATCGTCCACGCGGTCGAGAGCTGGCCCTACAGGGCCCCGCTGTTCGCGCCACCGGAGATCGTCGAGCAGACGACCCGCGCGGGGCACGCGGTCCTCGTCGCCGCGGTCGAGCACGTCCACGAGCGGTGGCCGGACCTGGTCGCGACCACCGCGCTGGTCACCGAGGAGACGTCCAAGGCGCTGCGGGAGCAGTCGGAGAACGCGTTCGAGCTGGTTCTGGGCAGCCGCGGCCGGGGCGGCTTCGCCAGCCTGCTGCTCGGCTCGACGAGCCTGAAGATGGCCGGGCGCTCCGCCGCGCCGGTCGTGATCGTCCGCGGGGACGCCGCGGACCGCGGCGAGGTCGTCGTGGGCATCGACCTGCTGCGGGACGTGGACCAGGTCCTCGGCTACGCCTTCGACGCCGCCGCCGTCCACGGCGCCCGGCTCCGCGTCGTCCACGCCTGGCAGACGTTCGCGACCCTGATCGAGGCCGGCTACGCCCTCGATGCCGAGCAGATCGAGCTGGACCTGCGCAACCAGCTCATCGCCGCGTACAGGCCCCTGCGGGACAAGTTCCCCCACGTGGACGTCGTGGACGAGGTCGTCCTGGAACACCCGGTCATCGCGCTGACCAACGCCTCCCGCGACGCCCGCCTGCTGGTGGTCGGCACCCATGACCGCTGGCCGCCGCCGCAGCTCGGCTCCACGACCCACGGGGTCATCCACCACGCGCAGTGCCCCGTCGCGGTCATCCCGTCCCGCTGAGCGCGCCGCCGGTCAGGAGCCCGCAAGGACAGTACGTCCGAAAATTCTCCCGCGAAGGTGTCGAACGGCGCCGGACCCGTTCGTAGCGAGGGTGAGAGACCGGCACCGGCCGGTCGCCGCACACCGGAGGCCCCACGATGTCGGTCACCGCGCCGCTCCATGAGAGCACCGCGACCACCACCCCCAGAGCCGGACGGCGGGAATGGGCGGCGCTGGCCGTGCTCGGCCTGCCCACGTTCCTGGTCTCGATGGACTTCTCCGTGCTGTACCTGGCCGTCCCGCACCTGACCGCGGGGCTCGCGCCGAGCGGCGTCCAGCAACTGTGGATCGTCGACATCTACGGCTTCCTGATAGCGGGATTCCTGGTCACCATGGGTACCCTCGGTGACCGGATCGGCCGCAAGAGGCTGTTGCTCGCCGGCGGCGCCCTGTTCGGCATCGCCTCCGTGGCGGCGGCGTTCTCCACCAGCCCGGAGATGCTCATCGCGAGCCGCGCGCTGCTCGGCGTGGCCGGTGCCGCGGTCATGCCGTCGGTGCTGGCCCTGGTCACCGGCATGTTCACCGACCAGCGGCAGCGCAGCCGCGCCCTCGCCGTCTATCTGACCTGTTTCATGGGCGGGATGACCCTCGGCCCTCTCGTGGGCGGCGTGCTGCTGGAGTTCTTCTGGTGGGGCTCGGTGTTCTTGGTCGCAGTGCCCGGGATCGTGCTGCTGCTGGCGTTCGGTCCCTTCCTGCTTCCCGACCAGCGTGCACCGCGGTCCGGCAGGCTCGACCCGCTCAGCGTCGTGCTGTCCCTCGCGGCGATCCTGCCGTTCGTCTACGGGCTCAAGGAACTGGCCACCCATGGCTGGGCGCGGCCTCCCGCGGTCGCGCTGGTGGTCGGCATCGCGGTGGCGGTGGTGTTCGTCCGGCGGCAGCGGCGCCTGCCCCATCCGCTGCTCGACCTGAGCATGTTCGGCGACCGGACGTTCAGCTCCGCGCTGGGCCTGTTCTTCGTGACCGCCATGGTGGGCACCGGAACGCTCCTGCTCGTCACGCTGTACCTGCAGAACGTCACCGGCCTCACCCCTCTCAAGGCCGGTCTGCTCCTGCTGGTGCCGAACGTGCTGATGATCATCGGCAACCTGGTCACTCCGTCGCTGGCGAACCGCGTCCGCCCGGCGTACCTGATCGCGGGCGGGCTGCTCGTGGCCGGTGCCGGCTACACGCTCTTCGCGCTGGCCGACTCGACGTCCGGCCCGGAGACGGTCTTCATCGCGATGTGCGTCGTCATGCTCGGCACGGCGCCGCTGGCCGCGCTCTGCAACCACCTCGCCATGGGCGCGGTGCCGCCGGACAAGGCCGGCTCCGGGGCGTCGATCGTGCAGACGACCACCGAGTTCGGGCTCGGGCTCGGCATCGCCACCCTCGGCACGCTCGGAACCGCGGTGTACCGGGGCGGCGTGGAGGGCGCGCTCGGCACGCTGCCGCCCCACGTAGCGGCCGCCGCCCGGGAGAGCGTGGACCGCGCGGTCGGCGCGGCCGGCCGGCTGCCCGCGGGGCAGAGCGAGGACCTGCTGGCCGCGGCCCGCGACGCGTTCACGTCCGGTGTGCACGTGGTGGGTCTGGTCAGTGCCGTCTTCTACGCCGTCCTCGCCGTCCTCGCCGTGTGGGCGTTCAGGCACGTCCGGGACGCGTCCGGCGGCGGTGACGGTATCCCGGAGGACGAGGACACCACGGCGGACCTCCCGGAGATCGTCCGGGCCTCCGGCGCGGAGGCGGCCGGCATGGAAAGGTGCTGATGGTGAAGCACGCGGCCGGTTGATGGATGCGAGGAGTTGATCGTGACGAAGTACCTGATCGCCGTCCAGTTCGACGAAAGCGCGCCGGAGCCTCCGGAGGAGGAGATGCGCGCGCAGATGGCCCGGACGTCCAAGGTCACCGAGGAGATGCAGGCGGCGGGCAACTGGGTGTTCGTGGGAGGCCTGCTGCCCTCGCCCGCGACCACCGTGGTGCGTCCGGGCAACGGCACGACCACGATGACCGACGGTCCGTTCGCCGAGACCAAGGAGCAGCTCGGCGGGTTCTGGGTGATCGAGTGCGACGACCTGGACGAGGCGCTGGCCTGGGGGCGGAAGTGCGCGCTGGCCTGCGGGGAACCGATCGAGGTGCGGCCGTTCATGGACGCGCAGTGGGACTGAGGTGCGGATGGATCTGGACGCCATCTACCGGGCGGAGTACGGGCGGTGCGTCGCGACGCTGACGCGCGTCCTCGGTGACATCGGGCTGGCCGAGGAGGCGGTGCAGGACGCGTTCGCCACCGCCGTCCAGAAGTGGGAGGAGCCGCCGCCCAACCCCGGTGCCTGGATCGTGACCACCGCCCGGAACCGGGCGATCGACCGGCTGCGCCGGGAGTCGACCAGGGAGGCCCGCCATGCGCAGGCGCTGCTGCTGCACCAGCCCGACGAGCCGAAGGAGGTGGGACCGGTGCGCGATGACCAGCTCCGGATGATGTTCACCTGCTGCCACCCGGCGCTGTCGCCGCTCGCGCAGACCGCGCTCACCCTGCGGCTGCTGGGCGGGCTGGAGGTGCCGGAGATCGCGCGGGCCTACCTGGTGCCCGAGGCGACGGTGTCCCAGCGGATCGTCCGGGCCAAGAAGAAGATCCGCGACGCGCGCATCCCCTACCGGGTGCCCAGCGCCGCCGACCTCCCCGACCGGCTGGCCTCCGTGCTGACCGTGCTCTACCTGATCTTCAACGAGGGCTACACCTCGACCTCGGGCGACCTGCTGCGCACGGACCTGTGCCTGGAGGCCGTCCGGCTGGCCCGGGAGCTGGCCGAGCTGATGCCGGACGAGCCGGAGGCGATCGGCCTGCTGGCGCTGCTGCTGCTCACCGAGGCGCGGCGGCCGGCGCGGGTGGGGCCCTCGGGCGAGCTGGTCGTGCTGGCCGAGCAGGACCGGTCGCTGTGGAACCGTGAGCTGATCGCCGAGGGCCACGAGCTGGTGCGGCGGTGCCTGCGGCGGGGGCGGCCGGGGCCGTACCAGGTGCAGGCGGCGATCAACGCCGTCCACACCGACGGCCCGGCGACCGACTGGACGCAGGTGCTCGCGCTGTACGACCAGCTCCTGCAGCATGCCCCGAACCCGGTCGTGGCGCTCAACCGCGCGGTCGCCGTCGCCGAGGTGCACGGGCCGGACGCGGCACTCGCCATCGTCGACGACCTCGACCTGCCCGGCTACCACCTGCTCCCCGCCACCCGCGCGGACCTGCTCGCCCGCCTCGGCCGCACCGCCGAGGCCGCCGCCGCCTACGACGAGGCCATCGCCCTGGCCACCAACGACACCGAGCGGGCCTTCCTGGAGACGCGGCGGGCACGCCTGGCCGACGACACGTGAACCACGGCCGTCCGGTCAGTTGGTGATCGAGGCGCGGAAGCGGTAGCGGTCGCCCCGGTAGACCTGGACGGTCAGCTCGATCGGACGCTCCGCCTGGTTAAAGGTCAGCTGGGTCGCGACGAGCATCGGCATGGTGTCGCCGATCCTGAACAGCTCGATCTCCCGCGGCGTCGGATGGCGGGCCTCGACCTCGTAGTCGGCGACGCGCGGAAGCTGCGGCGGGTCCGCCGCGCGGAGGGTGGCGTACAGCGAGGCGCTGTTGAAGTCGGTCTCGGCCAGGGCCGGGCAGGCCGCAAGCGGGAGCCGGTTGTGTTCGAGCACGACCAGCAGGTCGTCGAGGAAGCGGAGCCGGTGGAGGTCGAAGAGGTCGGCGCCGGGGGCGATGCGGAGCTGCTCGGCCTCGGAGACCGTCGCCGCGCGCACCGTGGCCGACAGGACCTCGCTGCGCGCCGTCAGGCCGTTGGCCTTGGCGTAGTCGGCGAAACCCTGGACCTGCGGGACCGCCGCGGCGGGCGCCGCCGCCTGGTCGGGAACCTGGAGCTCGGCGACGAACCATCCGCGTGACGAGGCCGGACGCACGATGCCCCTGGACTCCAGTTCGGCGAGGGCGGCCCGCAGCGTCACCCGCGAGACGGAGTACCGGGCCGCCAGCGCCCGCTCGGAGGGCAGCCGGTCACCGGTGCGGGCGGCGGTGGCCCGCAGGTCTTCGAGCAACTGCGCGGCCGTGCGCTCGTACAGGGGGAGCGCGTCCTCGGCGAACAGGCCGCGGGGCAGCGGCGTCTGCTCAACAGTCATACCAGAAGCATACCGGTCGAGCTGATCGTTCAGATCCGGCCGCCGCGTGCCTTGCCCCGTCTGACCTGTGCCGTCGCTACCGAGGGCGAACCAAAGGATGCCGGATCTAGGCCATTGACAAACCAAACGCATACCACTTACGTTCCGGATAGACCATCCGGCGAGGACGGGGAGCGCCACCGTGAGCCGACGTCCACCCGGTCCCGTCCGGCGCCGTTGAGATCCACCCACGCGAGGAGGAACCCGACCTTCATGGAGCGAACCCTGGGGTACGCAGCCGGCGAACTCGACGACCGCGGAGCGGGCCGGACGGCACGCGAGATCGTGCAGCAGCCCGCCCTGTGGCGGGAGGTGGCCAAGACGATCTCGGCGCTGGGCGGGAAGCGCGACGCCTTCCTGCGCCCGCTGCTCGATCGTCCTGGCCTGCGCATCGTGCTTGCCGGCGCGGGGACGTCGGCGTACGCCGGCGAGGTCCTGGCGCCGGCGCTCGGCCGCCGCCTCGGCCGCCGCGTCGAGGCCGTCGCCAGCACGGAGCTGGTGGCCGACCCGCACGGCCGCCTCGCGGAGGACGTGCCGACGCTGCTGGTCTCGTTCTCCCGCTCCGGGGACAGCCCCGAAGCCGTCGCCGCCACGCGGCTCGCGGACCGGCTCCTGACCGAGTGCCGCCATCTCGTCGTCACCTGCAACCCGGACGGGCGGCTCTACCGGGAGCACGCGGGTGCGGCGTCCTCGATGGTGCTCCGCATGCCCGCCGCGGCCAACGACCGGGGCTTCGCCATGACGTCGAGCTTCACGTGCATGGTGCTCGGCGTCCTGCTCGTGCTCGGCGACGGCGCGGCCGACGAGGCCGTCCACCGGCTCGCCACCGCCGCCGAACGCGCGCTGCCCGCCATCGCCGAGCGAGCCCGATCGCTGGCCACGGCGGGCTACGAACGCTTCGTCTATCTCGGGAGCGGCCCATTGCGGGGCCTCGCCCAGGAGTCGGCGCTCAAGCTGCTGGAACTGGCCGCCGGCGACGTGGTGACCCACGCCGAGTCGCCGCTCGCCTTCCGGCATGGCCCCAAGGCCGTGCTGAACGATCGGACGCTGGCCGTGGTCTACGTCTCTAATGACCCCTACACCCGGCGCTACGACCTCGACCTGGTGGAGGAGCTGCGCCGGTCGCTCGCGCCGGACGACGTCCTCGCCCTCACCGCCCGGGACGGCGAGGACCTCTGGCGCCTTCCGGGACTGGACGGCCTGGACGACGCCCTGATAGCGCTCTGCTATGCCCTGTTCGCGCAGGTTATCGCGTTGCACACCTCTCTCCGTCTAGGACACCGACCCGACAACCCGTTCCCCGCACAGGAGGTCAACCGTGTCGTGCAAGGCGTCACCATCCACCCGCTCGGCTGAGCCGCGGGTGACCATGCCCGGAACCGGGGCGTGACCATGTTCCTCGGAGTCGACGGGGGCGGGACGAAGACCGCCTTCAGCCTGGTCACCGGGGACGGAGAGATCACCGCGCAGGTGGAAGGCCCGTCCACCGACTACTTCGCGGTGGGCATCGACCTCGTCGGCCGCGTTCTGCGGGACGGCGTCGCGGACGTCTGCGCCAAGGCCGGGATCACGTCCGGGGACGTCCGGCACGCGTTCTTCGGCCTGCCGACCTACGGCGAGGTCAGCGGCGACATCGCCACCCTCAACGCCCACGCCCGCGACGCCCTCGGCCACGACCGCTTCGCCTGCGGCAACGACATGGTCTGCAGCTGGGCGGGCTCCCTCGGCTGCGAGGACGGGATCAACGTCGTCAGCGGCACCGGCTCCATCACCTACGGCGAGCGCGACGGCCGCCGCGTCCGCGTCGGCGGCTGGGGCGAGCTGTTCGGCGACGAAGGGTCCGCCTACTGGATCGGGATCCGCGGGCTCGGCCGCTTCTCCAAGATGAGCGACGGCCGCCTGCCCGCCGGCCCGCTGTACACGCTGATCAGGGAGCATCTGGAGCTCGACGAGGATCTCGACCTGGTCGACGTGGTGCTCAACCGCTGGCAGGGGAGCCGCAGCAAGATCGCCGCCCTCAGCAGACCGGTCGTCACCGCGGCCGACCAGGGGGACCGCCACGGGCGCGAGATCCTCGCCGAGGCCGCGCGGGAACTGGCCGAGACCGTGGACACGGCACGCACGCAGCTCGAATTCCCTCCAGGCCAGGCGGTGCCCGTCTCCTACTCCGGCGGAGTGTTCAACGCCGGCCCGTCGATCCTGGACGCCTTCCACCGCGAACTCGGCCAGCGGTACGCCGCCTTCGAGCTCCGCGACCCGCTCTTCCCGCCCCACATCGGCGCCGCGATCTACGCCGCGAAGCTGAGCGCCGAACCCCTGAGCCACGACGCGCTCCAGCGCATGCGATCCGCATCCAGCACGTCGTAGGGAGAACACGATGAAGAACGACAGAAGCTGGGTCATCTACGCCGCGCTGCTCGTGGCCTTCTGGGGCACATGGGGCGCCATCTCCAACCTCCCGACGAAGTGGTACGACTACCCGGACGAGATGATCTACATCGTCTGGGCGCTGACGATGCTCATCCCGACCTACTTCGGGCTGCGCGGCGTCACCTTCGACCGCCGTCCCGTCGCGGCCGGCTACGGCCTGATCATCGGGCTGACCGGCGCCGGCGGCCAGCTGCTGCTCTTCCACGCCCTCACCGTCGGCCCCGCCTACCTGATCTTCCCGATCATCGCGCTGTCCCCGGCCGTCACCGTGCTGATGGCCATCGCGTTCCTCCGCGAGCGGCTCACCACGCTGTCGGCCGTCGGGCTCGTCGCCGCGCTGGCGGCCCTCCTGCTGTTCAACATCTCGGACGGGAGCGGCGACGTCTCCACCGGCCCCTGGCTGATCTACGCGATCGGCATCTTCATCGCCTGGGGCGTCCAGGCCTTCTACATGAAGAAGGCCGCCACGGTCGGCGTCAACGACGGAACGACCTTCGCCTACATGACCATCAGCGGGCTGCTGCTGATCCCCGTCGCGGTCGTCATGATGGGCGGGCTCCCCGGCGACTTCACCTGGAAGGCCCCCGCCCTCACCGCCGGGACGCAGGTGCTCAACGCGATCGGCGCCCTGTTCCTCGTCATGGCGCTGAGCCGGGGGAAGGCGACGATCGTGGCACCGTCGACGAACGCCCTGTCCCCGGTGCTCACCGTCGTCCTGTCCCTGGCGATCTACCAGACGCTCCCGTCGGTCTACGCCGTCCTCGGCATCGTCCTCGCGATCGGCGGCTCGACCCTGATGATCTACACCGACGAGCGGAAGGGCGCGGCCTCGCCGGCGGCCGAGCCCGAGGGGAGCCTGACATGAAACGGCGAACCGTCCTGAAGATCGCCCTCGGCGGCGCCGGCGCGACGGCCCTTCCCGCCGGAATCTTGACCCCCGCGAACGCCGCCGACGTCGTCGGGGCAGGCGACACCACCATCACCCTGGAGTTCGACGACGGGCTGCGCAGCCGGGTGGCCCTAAAGAACACGGGCATCACGCGCTTCGACGCCGGCGAAGCCCTCCTCCTCCGAAACGGGGCCATCGACACCTTCACCTACCGCGACCACCACACCCGCAAGACCCGCCACCCCCGGCACGGCGCTGGCGTCCACGTGACCATCCACGGCGACGCCCGCAATGGCGTACGAAAGACGGTCGAGCTGACCTCCTTCACGCGTCTGCCCGGAATGATCCTGATGAAGGTGACCTACACCAACCGGTCGCGTGCCGCGCTGAAGGTCACCGGATGGCGCAACGGAGCCCACGAACTCATCGAGAAGCCCGGCGGCTTCTACACCTTCTCCGGCGCCACCCACGAGGACCGCCGCGACTGGGTCCAACCAATGACCGCCGACTTCTCCCAGGAGAATTCCCTGGGAATGGACGCCTCCGACTACGGCGGCGGGACGCCCCTCGCCACCGTCTGGCGCCGCGGCGCGGGCTTGTCCGTCGGCCACGCCGAACCGGTAGCGAGAATCCTGCGCATGCCCGTCCGCAAGACATTCAACGGAGCGCGCATCGCCATAGAAGCCGACGTCACCCGCACTCTGAAACCGGGCCAGCACCTGACCACCGACACCACATTCCTGGTAGCAGCCCCAGGCGACCACTTCGTCCCCCTCCAGCGCTACCGCGACTACATGGCCGACATATCCCTGCGCGCCCCAGAGGCCCCCGCCTCGGCCTTCGAACCCATCTGGTGCGCCTGGGGCTACGAACGCGACTTCACCGTCGACCAGGTCATCGGCACACTTCCCAAAGTGCGCGAGGTCGGTCTCCACTGGGCCGTCCTCGACGACGGCTGGCAGACCAACGAGGGCGACTGGGACCTCAACCCGCAGAAATTCCCGCAAGGCGAAGCGGACATGAAAGCCTTCACGGCGCAGATCCGAGAGGCGGGCCTGCGCCCCCGCCTATGGTGGGCCCCACTGGCAGCGGACCCCGGAAGCAACCTGTTCACCGAACACCCCGACATGCTCCTGCTGGACCGCGACGGCAACAAGCAAGAAGTGACCTGGTGGGACGCCTACACCCTGTGCCCCGCCTACCAGCCAACCGTCGACTACTTCGTCCGCCAAGCCAAGAAGTTCATCGGCGACTGGGGCTATGAAGGCCTCAAAATCGACGGCCAGCACCTCAACGGCGTCACCCCCTGCTACAACCCGGCCCACCGCCACGCCAGACCCGAAGAATCGACCGAAGGCGTGGCCCGCTTCTGGAAGGCGATCTACGAAGCTGCACACCAGACGAACCCGAACGCCCTCATCGAACTATGCCCCTGCGGCACGGCCTTCGCCTTCCACAACCTGCCCTACGTCGACCAGTACCCCGCCTCAGACCCGGAGTCGTCCTACCAGGTCCGGACCAAGGGCAAGACGATGAAGGCGCTGACGGGACCAGGCAGCAGCTACGCCGGCGACCACGTAGAACTCTCTGACGGAGGCAACGACTTCGCCTCCAGCTACGGCGTAGGAGCGGTCCTCTCAACCAAGTTCACCTACCCCCAGGACGCCCCGAACGATCCGAACGCGCTAACCCCCGAAAAAGAAGCTCTCTGGCGCAAATGGATCGCCCTCTACAAAAAGAACATGCTGCCCAAAGGCGTCTACCGAGGCGACCTGTACGACATAGGTTTCGACAAGCCCGAAGCACACGTAATCACCAAAGACAGAACCCTCCACTACGCCTTCTACGCCCCCGAATGGAACGGCCCAGTAGAACTAAGAGGCCTAGGAAAGTCCCGCTACCACCTAACCGACCCATTCACCGGCAAGTCCCTAGGCACAGCAGACGCCCACCACAACAAGGTGAACCTAACCTTCAAAAACTTCCAACTGCTAACCGCCACCCCCATCCCGTAACACCCAAGCTGACCGCACAACCGAGCCGCAGCGGGCGGGATGACCATCCCGCCCGCTGCTCTCCGGCGATCGCCAACCCGATGCCGGCTGACCGGACCGGTTACGCCGCGCCTCCGCGGGCAAGTGCCGCTGCCAGCACTGCCGCGACGTCTACGCCGACTACCGCGCCCGCCGCCGCGAAGCGGGCAAGGACTCCCCGAGGCACCGTCGCCGGATCAACACCGATGGACACATCCCCCGAAGCTGGTTCCGCGAACACGTGTGGAAGCCCGCGCCCGAGAAGGCCGAGTTCCGCGTCCACGTCCGTCCGCACGACCTGCGCCACTCCCACGCGTCCTGGCTCCTGGCCGGCGGCGCCGACCTCCAGTCCGTCAAGGAACGCCTCGGCCACGCGAGCATCACCACGACGGAGAAGTACCTGCACACCCTTCCGGACGAGGACGACAGCGCCCTCGACGCCTTCGACAAGATCCGCAACCGCTCCAAGCTCAACACGCGGATCAAAGCCGTGTAACCAGTCGGCAATCAGCAAGGGCCTGTACGACAACCAGTCGTACAGGCCCTTCTCACCGCGTACTTCTTCGCGGGCCCACACAGGTCCGCTGACCAGCCGACAGCCGGAGTCCGCAAGCGAACTCGACGGCGCCACGGCTCTCGCCGCCGAATCCGGCGGCAGTCCGCATCCCGTCCGCCCGGGACGGTCCGCACGGCCGACCAGCGTCCGCGCGCCGCCGGACGGCCGCCAGGCGAGGGACGAGGACGGCCTTCCGACCAGTGAACCCTCGCCCGCATGCTTCTGATGACGGGCCATCAAGGCAGCCGTCGACGTAGTTCCTATGCCAGATCGCCGGTTCTGCTGCACCCGTTTCATCGTCGGCCCGCGCCCGTCCTCACTGACCACCCATCGCCCCCTCCGGGATCGCGCCCGATCCCGTCCCCCCGGCCGGACCGCGCTCGCTCCGGCCCATAAGTGCACGATTTCCATTTCTTGCCCCGCGGCGTTCCGGTTCGGGGCCCGGCTCGGGCACACGCACGGATCGGACATCGTCGTCCACGGGGTGCGGCAGCGGTCCCCAGGCGCCTTCTTCCCCGCGACGGTCCTGGGGAACTCCGCCACGCCGACGCCACCGTCCGCGCCGCCACCGCTCGTGGTCGAGGCGGTGGAGACCTTCGCCGGCGGCGACCCGTCCGCGACCGCCCTGGCGCTCGACGTCCAGGGCCTGGGCGCCCGCTTCACCGCGCCCGTCCGGCAGGCGTGCAAGGAGCGCGGCATCGGGAACCTCCTGCTGATCCGCAACCCGGAGACGTTCCTCGAGGAGGACCGAAAGACGTTCACCGCATGCGTCGAGCAGATCTGCCGCGCCTGGGCGGACGCCGGCCTGTCGGAGGCGGCGCGCAACGGCGGCCATTCGGTGTTCCTGAGCGGCCCGGCCGCCGTTGCCGTCGCCGTCGGCGCGCGATTCGCGAACAACCAGCCGAGCCGCTGGACGACCTACACCTTCGACGACGCGTCCAGCACCTATGAGCCCCTGTCCTGAAGCGCTCCCCTGCCCGGCCGGTCGGCGGTCTCCGGCCCCGTCCCGTCCGGGCAGTCGTCGATCTCCGTTGCCACCGGCCGCCACGCTCCGTGATCGATCCGCCCGCTCAGACGGTCCGCTTCCGTGGCGGCCTGCTTCAACTGGTCGGTCGTGAGCGGGATGGCGGCGGCATACACCCGGCCCACGTGACGGCAAAGGACGGAGCAGTCGTCGAAGGGGCCCAGCGGCTCGCCGACAACAGCAGCCAAGTCCGCGAGCCTCCATCCCAGCGGGCCGGCCATCGCCTTGAGTTGCTTGAGGCTGTGCCAGCGTCCGCTCAGCAAGCCGTTGATCGTGCCCCTGGCCAGTCCGGTGAACGGCATCTCCCGGGCTCCGAAACCACGATTGCGCATGAGGCCGGCGAGGACGAGCCCGAACCCGTCCGTGCCTGACGGTGCGGGCGTCACACTGTGTGGCACGGGCGTTGGCGTAGCTGACGGCAGCGCGAGCACGAACGCTTCGACAGACGCCAACTGCGCGTGGTCGCAGAAGGTCACGCGATAGGCGAATTCCCGCATGACGTCGCGGTCCCGCACTGGTGGCAGCAGGTGCGCGGGTACTGGACGACCGGCGACCACGAACATGTCGGAGGCGGGCAAGCCGAACTCGGTCGCCAGCCGACGCAGTTCCGCAGGATCATGCACCCGGCCGGTGGCCGTCAGACCTCGCAGCACCTCAGCCCGTTCCATGTCGTGATGCTACGCCGCGATTGCCAGGATGTTGGAGGGACGACCGTTGACCGGCAATGCCGCGCCGACTAGACTGAATCACAGATCGACATAGTGATTCAGGAGTGGTCATGGCAACGACGAATGTCGGCGCGCTGATCGAGCGTGCCCGCGTGGCGGCTGGGCTGAGCCAGCGAGGCCTCGCGGATGCAACCGGCATCTCCCAGTCCACTCTCTCGCGAATCATCTCCGGAGACCGGGCGGCGAAAATGCCGGAGATCGTGCTGATCGCTCAGGCGACCGGCCACACGATCCCCCAACTGACCGGCACCGGGACGGTGACGGAGCGCGTGCAGTACGCGGCACGGGCGACGAACGGCTCCGGCATGGAGGGGATGCGCGAGGCACTGCTGGGCTTCCTCGAACTGAACGACTACCTGGACGACCAAGCCGTTCCCGCGACGGTCTGACCTGGAGGCCGGAGCACGGTGGACACCGAAGCGGAAGGCCGCGCCGCCGCGCAGCACTTCCGTCGTGAGCATCGGCTGGGGGTGCAGCCGCTCGGAGACCTGGTGACGGTCATCGAGCAGACGACGGGGGTGGACGTCGCGGTGCTCGACGCGGGCCCGGACGAGCACGGCCTGGCGATGCGAGACTCGGATCGCGGGGTCGTGTTCATCGGGGTCGCACGCACCGAGCACCCGATGCGGCAACGCAGCACGCTCGCTCACGAACTCGCCCACGTCCTCTTCGAGGACTGGACCGACGCTGAGGTGGGCGACTGGAGCGAACCATCCCTGAGGGAGGCTAGATGCCGCGCCTTCGCCCGGCACCTCCTCGTGCCCGTCGAGGGGGTACACGAGTTCCTGCAGGACCCGCAGGAGGTGACCCTGGCGTTGCTGTCGGCAGTGGTACAGCGGTTCCTGGTATCTCCTGCGATCGCCGCAATCGCTCTTGAGCAGGCCAGATACATTGACCACGCGACCAGCCAGAAGTGGGGGGAGTTCTACACCCCCCAACTGGCGGCCCGGTTCGGATGGACCGACCAGTACCGCGCGTTGCAGGCCGAATCCAGCAAGCGGCGGACACCGCAGCGGCTGCTCGCCCGCGCGATCAATGGCTACGCGATCGGAGTGCTGCCCGCTCAGGCCATAGCCACCCTGCGAGGCATCACTCTTGCGGAAGCCGAGGCCGACCTTCGCGAAGCGGGCGTCGAGCCCGCCGACTCCACTGTCACCTGGGCCAGGGCCGCCGATCTTCCCGATGTGGACGTGGACCTGTCCGACCTGGACGACGGCACAGGGGACGACGGCGGACCGGAAGCCGGGGCGGGGCGGGGCTCAGGATGAGTCACCGGCCCATCATCGACGCCGGTCCCGGCCTGAACTTCTTCTCCATCAACAAGGAGCGCCTCCTCATCGGGACCCTGGGCCCCCTGTGCGCACCGGAGACCGTCAGGGACGAACTGCTCCGCAAGTCCCGGCAGGACAGCCGGTTCGAGAATGCCGAGAGGGTCTGGAACAAGCTGCCCGAACGATACATGCAGGTCCTCTCCGACGACGTGACCCCGGAACTGGCAGCAGTCGTCCACCGAATCACCCTGCTCCCCATGGAGGAGCGGCTGCGACACTCGAGGGATCTCGGTGAGACGATGGTGATCGCGCATGCGGTCGTCGCCGCCGAAGCCGGTCACGAAGTGATCGTGCTGATCGATGACGGGCCCGGCGCGAGGGTCGCAGAGGCAGAGACCAACCGGCTACGGCTTCTCCGCGACGGCGGCGCCCCAGTCGGGACCTTGCGTCTGGCCAGCACGCTGACCGTCCTCGAGAAGGCCGCAGGCGGACAGTACCTCCCGGACCGCGGAGCAATGCGCACCGTTTACGGCCGCCTCCGCCAACTCGATGACGGACTGCCGCCCCTCGAAGCCACCAACCTCATGTCCGCTGCCCTCTGGCCCCCACAGTGACCTCACCGCCCCACCCTGCCACGTGCTCCGAATCAGGGCAGTGGTGTGGTCGCCTGCTCCTCTTTCGCGCACGATCAGCATCCGCCCGTCCTGCTACGCAAGGGTCATGGAAGCAGCGAAGCCGAGCCCCCGTGGGGGGTTATGTGCGCTACAGACCCGGGGCCGGTGGCCGGATCGTGTCATCTGATGGTGCCGGGTCCTGATGACATCTTGATGACAAACGATCAAGGCCCTGGTCGGAGTATGCTCCGATCAGGGCCTTCACCTGGGGTTTCTCGGTGGAGCTGAGGGGATTTGAACCCCTGACCCCCTCGATGCGAACGAGGTGCGCTACCGGACTGCGCTACAGCCCCGAGGACTCCGTAAGGTTAGCAAACATCGGGGGGTGCTCGCGCATCCGTTATTCGCCGACGGCGCGGCGGTCGTCGGCGTACTGGTCGAAGACCTCCTCGGGGGCGGGGAGCTCGATGATCTCGGCGGGTTCGGTGGCCTCGGCGGCGCGGCGGGCCTGTTCGGCGGCGCGGGCGCGGGCTCGGGCGGCGGCGCGGGCCCGGGCGGTCGCCTGGCGGCGGGCGGTGTCCATGCCGACGGCCACGCGGAGCAGGGCGAGGTGGCCCGCCAGCAGCAGGGCCGGGGGCGCGGTGATCCACCAGGGCGCGACGCCGGACGCGGCGACGGCGATGGTGGTGAGGACCAGGGCCGTGAGGCCCGTGGTGCGGCGGCGGCGCCGGGCGATCACGGTGGCGCGGCTCACCGGGCGGCGGGGCTCCGGGGCCTCCTCTTCCTCGTCGTCCTCGGCGAGGGACTCGTCGGGACGCTTGTGGAGGAGGCGGGAGATTCCGGTCGCCTCGGTGTCGCGGCGCAGCCACATGGGGACGAGGACGACGGCCCAGACGGCGACGATCGCGAGATAGAGGACGGCGCTGCTCATCGGCCCCACCGCCCCAGGGCACGCTCAGGAGGCGGGCCGACTTTCGGCGCGCGAACGTGCAATGGGAGCAGGGTCACGCCCCGCACGGTACGAGGGGGTGTCAGAGGTTGACGAGCATAAGGGGCGGTGTGTCGCGAGATCGATCTCGCCGTTACTCTCCGTTTGCCGACCCTTCTCGAAGGCAGGATTCTTACGGCGGGAAAGTCACGTCCGGCTCAGGTGTGCCGGGGAAATGCCTGTTTACGGTCGGCGAGCCAGCGGGCGCGCAGGCCGCCGGGGACGTCCTCGACGGTGAGGGCATAGCAGATGTGGTCCCGCCAGGCGCCGTCGATGTGCAGATGGCGGCGCCGAATTCCCTCTTCCCGGAATCCGAGCTTTTCGACGACGCGGCGGGACGCGGTGTTCTCCGGGCGGATATTAGCCTCCAGCCGGTGCAGGCCGACGGTGAAGAAACAGTGGTCGACGGCGAGGGCGACCGCGGTGGGAATGACGCCGCGGCCGGCGACGCGCCGGTCGACCCAGTAGCCGATCTGGGCGGAGCGGGCGGAGCCCCAGACGATCGCGCCGATGGTGAGCTGGCCTGCGAAGTCGTCCTCGTGGGTGACGACCCACGGCAGGGCCAGGCCCTGGCGGGCTTCGCGGCGCATGGTGTGCACCATGCTGAGGTACGGGCCGAGGCCGCTGCGGAACAGCGGGGTCTCGGGATTCGTCGGCTCCCAGGGGCGGAGCCAGTCGGCGTTGCGGACTCGCAGCTCGCGCCAGACGGCGGCGTCGCGATGCCGCAGCGGGCGCAGCCCGACAGGGCCTTCGGTCAGGGTGACCGGCCATCCCCGCAAACGTTCCACGGTTCCATGATTCCCTGGTCGGGCGTGTGGACGCCACGATTGTCACCGAGAAATCAGGCGCCGTTATATGCGGCGGCCCTTTCTCATCACGAGGGTGATGCGCAGGTCGTCGTCGAGAACGACCAGGTCAGCGTCCTTGCCGGGGTGCAGGGAGCCGACCCGGGAGTCGATGCCCAGGGCGCGTGCCGGGGTGAGGGACGCGGCCTCGGCGGCGCGCTCGATCGGCAGGCCCGCTTCGGTCACGGCCTGGCGGAAGGCGTCGGCCATGGTGATGGTGCTGCCGGCGATGGACGTGCCGCCGGCGAGGGTGGCGCGGCCGTCGCGGACCTCGACGTCCATGACGCCGAGCCGGTAGGCGCCGTCGCCCATCCCGGTGGCGGCCATGGCGTCGGTGATCAGCGCGACGCGGGGCGAGGCGGCGAACGCGAGGCGGGCGACGGCGGGGTCGACGTGGACGCCGTCGTTGATCAGCTCGACGGTGACCCGGGGGTCGGTGAGCGCGGCGGTGACGGGGCCTCCCTCGCGGTGGTGCAGCGGGCGCATCGCGTTGAACAGGTGCGTCGCGACGCGGGCGCCGGCGTCGAACGCGGCCCGCGCCGTCGCGCCGGTGCCGTCGGTGTGGCCGACGGCGGCGATCACGCCGGCGTCCGCGGCGGCCCGGACGAGGTCGAGCGCGCCGGGCAGCTCGGGCGCGAGGGTGATCATGCGGACGTGCCCGCGGCCGAGCCGGACGAGCCGGTGGAACTCGGCGAGGTCCGGGTGGCGCAGCAGCGCCGGGTCGTGGGCGCCGCAGCGGTCGCGGGCCAGGTAGGGGCCTTCCAAGTGGATGCCCGCGATGACGCCGTCGGCGGCGAGGTCGGCGAGGCCGGTGACGGCGGCGGCCAGCTCGTCTGGGGTTCCGGTGACCAGGCTCGCCATGGTGGTGGTCGTCCCGTGCGCGAGGTGGAACCCGGCGGCCCGCCGGGCCTCGGCGGGGTTCTGGTAGGACGCGCCCGCCCCGCCGTGGACGTGCATGTCCACGAAGCCGGGGACGACGTACCGGCCGCCGGCATCGAGCACGTCGCCCGGTCCGGGTGTCGTCGTGATCGTTCCGTCGGCGATGTGGAGGGCGCCGTGCCGGACGCCGTCCGGGAGGACGACCCGGGCGTTGGCCAGGGAGGCGACGGGCATGGGATCCTCTCGCTGCGCGCATATGATCGATGCTGATTGTTCCATGGGGAGAACGCGCAGGTAAGACCAGGGACGCGCAGGGCTACAATCCGCGGGACGGAGAACCGCCCAGCCCGTCCACCCGCACGAAAGGGGGCCGTGTGGCCCGGCACGAGCGCTGGAACGCGCTGCTCGAAATGCTCGCGGACGCCGGGCAGCTGACCGTCGAGGAGGCGTCCCGGCGCATGGGGGTGTCGGCCGCGACGATCCGTCGCGACTTCGACCAGCTCGCCCAGCAGCAGATGCTGACCCGGACCCGCGGCGGGGCCGTCGCGCAGAGCGTCAGCTACGACCTGCCGCTGCGCTACAAGGCGGCGCGGCACGCGTCCGAGAAGCAGCGGATCGCGGCGGCGACGGCGGAGCTGGCCAAGCCCGGCTCGATCATCGGGCTGAACGGCGGGACGACGACGTCGGAGGTCGCCCGGGTCCTCGCCACCCGCGCCGACCTGCACGCCGAGGGGACGACGCCGGGCGTCACGATCGTGACGAACGCCCTGAACATCGGCAACGAGCTGGCCGTCCGGCCGCATGTGAAGATCGTGCTGACCGGCGGGGTGCCGCGCCCGCAGTCCTACGAGCTGACCGGCCCGCTGGCCACCGGGATCTTCGACCACGTGACGCTGGACATGGCGGTCATCGGGGTGAACGGGGTGACCGCGCGGCACGGCGCGACCTGCCACAACGAGGGCGAGGCCGACGTGAACCGGCTGATGGCCGAGCGCGCAGACCAGGTGGTCGTGGTGGCGGACGGCTCGAAGGTCGGGCACCGCGCGTTCGCCCGCATCTGCGACACCGACCGGATCGACGTCCTGGTGACGGACGGGACGGTGCCCGAGGCGGAGGTGGCCGCCTTCACCGAGGCCGGGGTGCGCGTGATCCAGGCGTAGCGGTGTCGTAGGGCCGGGTTAGCCTCCTCCTGGGAGGAGGCGCCATGGCCGAGACGACCGGGTGGGGCGGGGATCTGTGGAAGGCCGCCGACCTGCTGACACCGATGGCCATCAGGGTGGCGGCGACCCTCCGGCTGGCCGACCACATCGCCGAGGGCCGCCGCACGCCCGGTGACCTGGCCCCGGTGGTGGACGCCGACGAGGACGCGCTGGGCCGGGTGATGGACCACCTCGTGACGGCGGAGGTGCTCACGCGCGCCGAGGACGGCGCCTACGGGCTGGCGGCCCTGGGCGAGCAGCTCCGGGACGATCACCCTGGCGGGCTGCGGCCGTGGCTCGACCTCGAGGGCGCCATCGGGCGGGCCGACCTGTGCTTCGTCCAGTTGCTGCACACCGTCCGCACCGGCGAGCCCGCGTTCCCGCGCCAGTTCGGCCGCCCGTACTGGGACGACCTGGCGGCCGACGGGGCGCGGTCGGCGTCGTTCGACGCCCTGATGGGGTCCCGGCTGGCCGCGGAGGCGCCCGCGGTGGCCGCCGCCTACCCGTGGGGCGGGCTCGGCCATGTCGTCGACGTGGGCGGCGGCAACGGCAGCCTGCTGATCGCCCTCCTGCGCGCCCACGAGGGGCTGCGCGGGACGGTGATCGACCTCGCCGGGCCGGTGGACCGCGCCCGGCAGGCCATCGCCTCGGCCGGCCTGGACGACCGGGCCGACGCGCAGGCGGGCAGCTTCTTCGACGCGCTTCCCGCCGGGGCGGGCGGCTACCTGCTCTCGGGCGTCCTGCACGACTGGGACGACGAGGACGCCCTGCGCATCCTGCGCCGGTGCGCCGAGGCGGCCGGGGCCACCGGACGGGTGCTCGCCGTGGACCACGTCGCCGACGACGGCGACGGCGCGCAGCACACCGAGGGCGACCTGCGCATGCTGTGCTACGTCCGCGGCCGGGAGCGCACCCTCGACCGGCTGGGGGAACTGGCCGGGCGGGCCGGCCTGCGGCTCGGTTCGGTCATACCGGCCGCCTCCCGCTCGGTCATCGAATTCCTCCCGGCCAAGCGAACAGCCCCTTTCAGGGGGCGCTCACCTAATGGTCGATGAAAGGGAAATCAAACCGTCGAGAATACCTTTCATGTCGACATGAGGTGATCTTGTCGGTGGGCGGGCCAGCTGGCTGGATGCGATGTCAATAGCCCGATTCGCCCTCTTGATGACAATTGCACGTTGTCGGTGCGATCTGTCGGCGTGGGCCGTTCTGAAGGGCGCTTCAGGGTGCTTCAGGCTGGGCTCAGAAATGTTCGCAAGAGTGATGGTCGTCGAAGCCCTCAGTGCTCCGGATGGAGGAGGAAGCGATGACCGTTGGTCTGGATGTCTCCCGCGTCGGCGGCCGTGCCGTGGAAGGATTTCCCGGCCGTCCTCGGTGCGAGGTCCGCCAGCTCCATGTGCCCTCGAAGGGGCTGCGCGTGCGGGTTCGCAGCGTGCAGACCGCGACCGAGAAATGGCGTTCCCACTGCCTGGGCTGCGCGCGCGTGTGGGAGGACGTGTACGTGGTGCGGTACTGCGGCGACGCGGTCGCCTGGAGGCTCGGCGGGGTGGCCGTCCAGCCGCCGTGGGTCGACCGGGCCTGCCCGTCCTGCGGCAGCCTGCGGGTGAAGGTCCTGTCGGCGGGCCTGGTGGCGCGGCACGCGCCCGCTGGATGACGCAGCGCCCGACGGTCAGCCGTCGTCCTCGCCGGGGGTGTCGGCGAGGACCTCGCCCGTGGTGGTGTCCACCCGCAGACTGTGCTCCCGCCCGTCGCGGGCGGTGACGTCGACCTCCCAGATGTGCGTGGTCCGGCGGTACTCGAAGTCGACCGCGGCGACGGTGCCGGGCACCTTCTTCCGGGCGGCCCGCGCCGCCTGAACCGCGTTGATCTTCGCGGCTCCCAGCGCGGCCGCCTCATCGGGAGGGGCGGTGGAGCCGTCGTCGCAGTCGTCGCGGTCCTCGCCCTCCTCCGGCGGGTCGAGGCGGTCGGCCACCACGCGGCCGTCGCGGGAGTCGATGTGCAGCTCCCGCGCGGCGCCGTCGGTGGCGATGACATCGGCCTCCCAGATCAGGGTCTGGCCGTTGTAGCCCAGTTCCAGGCCCTCGATGTGGCCGCCGGGCACCGTCCGCGAGGCGATGCCGGCGGCCCGCTCGACGTCGAGGCGCAGCGCCACCGGCCGGGCGTGGACGTCGTCCCCGCCGGGGAGCATGGCGGCGAGCACGGTGGCGGCCGACCCGGCCAGCCCGCCCAGCGCGATCGCGATCACCAGCACCGGCCCTCGCCCTGACAGCGCCTTCATCCCTACCTCCCGAAGCCACCGGACCGCCCGGCCGGCCATCACCTCCGGCCACGCTCCGATTACACTGTGCAACGAGTCAATCACACCACGCAGTGGCGATGAGAAGGGCCGGACCGCATGCGCCTGCTGATCGTCGAGGACGAGAGACGGCTGGCCCGGTCGCTGGCGCAGGGGCTGGCCGCCGAGGGCTACGCGGTGGACACGGCGCACGACGGCGCCACCGGCCTCGGCCGGGCGCTGGAGAACGACTACGACCTGATCCTGCTCGACATCATGCTGCCCGGCATGAACGGCTACCGGGTGTGCTCGGCGCTGCGCGCGGCGGGCGACGAGACCCCGATCCTGATGCTGACCGCCAAGGACGGCGAGTACGACCATGCCGAGGGGCTCGACACCGGTGCGGACGACTACCTCACCAAGCCGTTCTCCTACGTGGTGCTGCTCGCCCACATCCGGGCGCTGCTGCGGCGCCGTACCCGGGGCGCCGCGCCGCTCATCGAGCTCGGCGACCTCACCATCGAGCCCGCCGCCCGGCGGGTGCGGCGCGCGGGCGTGCAGGTGGAGCTCACCGTCAAGGAGTTCGCGGTGCTGGAGCACCTGGCGTCCAACGCGGGCCAGGTGGTGTCGAAGACGCAGATCCTCGAACACGTCTGGGACGGCGCGTTCGACGGCGACCCCAACATCGTCGAGGTCTACGTGAGCGCGCTGCGCCGCAAGCTGGACGCGCCCTTCGGGCGCCGGTCGATCACCACGGTCCGCGGCGCCGGGTACCGGCTGGCCGCCGACGGGGGCGCCGACCGGCCGGACGGGGCCGGCTGATGCCGCGCCTGGTCGACTCGGTGCGCGCCCGCACCACGGTCGGCGCGACCGCCGTGGTCGCGGTGGCGCTCGCCGTCGCGGGGCTGACCGTGATGTCCCTGCTGCGGGCGAACCTCGCGAGGCACGCCGATCTGCAGGCGGAGATGAGCGCCCGGGAGATCGCCGCCAAGCTCGCCACCGGCACCCCCCTCCACCGGCTCGACCTGGACGACACCGAGGAGCGCCCGATCCAGATCGTGGACGCGTCCGGGCGCGTGCGCGCGGCCAGCGAGCAGCTGGGGGCCGTCAGCGGCACGGGCGGCTCCGCGGCGGCGAGGCGTGGGGCCGCGACCCTGGCGGGGGAGGGGGACGACGACCTGGACGAGGAGGATCCGAGCCCCGGGCACGTCTCCGACGACGTCCGGCACGCCACGGGACGCGCCACCGTGGGCGGGCGGGCCGACGACTACAGGTTCGCCGCGGTGGAGGCGACCACTCCGGCGGGCGAGACCGTCACCGTGTACGCGGGCGCCGCGCTGACCGCGACGCGCGACGCGGTCGCCGCGGTGGGCCGGGCGATGCTCGCCGGGCTGCCGCTGCTGCTGGCCGTGGTCGCCGCCGTGACCTGGCTGGTCACCCGGCGGGCGCTGCGCCCGGTGGCGGCGATCCGCGCCGAGCTGGCGGAGATCACGGCCTCCGGCGACCTGACCCGCCGGGTCCCGGTGCCGGGGACGCGGGACGAGGTGGCCGGGCTGGCGGGCACGACGAACGAGACCCTGGCCGCGCTGGAGCGGTCGGTGACCCGGCAGCGCGGGTTCGTCGCCGACGCCGCCCACGAGCTGCGCACGCCGATCGCCTCGCTGCGCACGCAGCTGGAGGTGGGCGCGGCGCATCCCCGGCTGCTGGACGTCGCCGAGCTGGCCGCCGACGTCGTCCGGCTCCAGCACCTGGCCGCCGACCTGCTCCTGCTGGCGCGGCTGGACGCCGGGGCCGACCCGGCGCCCGCGGTGGCGGTGGACATGGCCGAGCTGGTGCGCGAGGAGCTGCGGCGCCGTCCCGCGGGCGCCCGCGCCCTCGCCGTCGAGGCCGAGGTGGCGGGCGCGCCCCGGACCCTCGGCAGCCGGACGCGGCTGGCCCGCGTCCTGGCCAACCTGCTCGACAACGCCGAGCGGCACGCGGCCGGGAGGATCCGGGTGGGGCTGGGCGCGCAGGAGGGCGCGACGGTGCTGCGGGTCGCCGACGACGGGGCGGGGGTGCCGCCGGACGACCGGGAGCGGATCTTCGAGCGGTTCGTCCGGCTGGACGAGGCGCGCAGCCGCGACGACGGCGGCTCCGGGCTCGGCCTGGCGATCACCCGCGACCTGGTCCTGGCGCACGGCGGGACGATCACGGTCGGGGACGCGCCCGAGGGCGGCGCCCTGTTCGAGGTGCGGCTCCCGCCCGCCGGAACCCCGCCGGCCAGGACCGCGTCCGGGGGGCGGGAGGCGCGCGGCGCCGCCCGCCCCCGGGAGGTCAGTACTTGATCATTCCGCGGATGTTCTTGCCGTCCCGCATGTCCTGGTAGCCCTTGTTGACGTCGTCGAGCTCGTAGGTCGTGGTGACCAGCTCGTCCAGCTTGAGCCTGCCCTCGTCGTAGAGGCGCAGCAGGCGCGGGATGTCGCGGCGCGGGTTGGCGTTGCCGAAGATGCAGCCGACCAGCTCCTTGCGCTGCATCGCGAGGTCGAACAGGTTGAGCTTGACGTCCTCCTGGGCGACCGGCGCGACGGCGGTGACGACGCCGCGGCCGCCCTTGGCGACCATGCCCATCATCGGGGCGATGAGGTCGCCGGTGGCGACGCCGGTGGTGAGGATCGCCCTGTCGGCGTTGGCGCCCCAGGTGATCTCGCCGACGGTGCCCATGGCCTCCTCGATGGACGCGGCCGAGTGGGTGGCGCCGAACTCGGTGGCCTTCTCGCGCTTCCAGTCGACCGGGTCGACGACCACGACGTGGCGGGCGCCGGCCATCGCCGCGCCCTGCACCGCGTTCATCCCGATGCCGCCGAGGCCGATCACCACGACGGTGTCGCCGGGCTGGACGCCGGCCGCGTTGACCGCCGCGCCCCAGCCGGTGGTGACGCCGCAGCCGACCAGCGCGGCCTTGTCGAGCGGGATCCAGTCGTCGATCTTGATGGCGGTGGCCTCGTTGACGACGGTGTAGGGGGAGAAGGTCCCGGTGCAGCACATGATGCCCAGGTCCTTGCCGCTCTTGGAGTGGTGGCGGGCGGTCATGTCGCCGATCTGCCGCCCGGCGAGCAGCACCGCGCCGAGGTCGCAGACGTGCTGGCGGCCGCGGGCGCACGAGGGGCAGCGGCCGCAGGCCGGGATGAAGGACAGGACGACGTGGTCGCCCTCCTGCAGCGTCGTCACGCCGGGGCCGACCTCCACGACCTCGCCGGCGCCCTCGTGCCCGCCGATGACGGGGAACTGCTCCCAGCCCATGAGCGCGGCGATCTCCGGGTCGAGGACCATGTCCCCGGTGACCAGGTGCTCGTCGGAGTGGCACAGCCCCGACGCGGCGAGCTTGACCTTGACCTCGCCCGCCTTGGGATCGTCGAGCTCGATGTCCTCGATGCTCCAGTCGGTGTGCGGTTCCCACAGGATCGCCGCTCTGGTCTGCACTGGTACCTCCCGCGGGGCGGACGGACTGCCGGTCGACGTGTCGGACCGCCGGGGTCGACGAACGGACCGCCGGTCGGCGTGATGACTCCTGGATACTAGAACTTGATTCGGGAAGCTAGAGGCCTGCGCAAGTTGGTCGGATGAAAAACCGGGCGCCCCGCCCACCCGGGCTCAGCAGGGCGGAATCCGGCGCGCGGCGGTCGCGTGGAGCGCCAGGGACAGCTCGACGGCGTGCTCGACGACCGCGTCCAGGTCGTCGCCCAGCCGGCCGTCCGCCCACTGCTGGGCCAGTTCGGTCATCGCGCCGGTGAACATGGTGGCGGCGATGACGGCGGGGAGTCCCGGGTTCTCGGCGCTGCTCATCGCGAGCACGCCGTCGAGCAGCGCGGTCTGCGCGGCCCGGCGCCGTTCGGCGAGCACCTCGTTGCCGCGGGCCTCGGCGAACAGGACGCGTCCCCTGCGCGGGTCGTCGCTGATGAACCGCAGCACGCTGCGGATGCCGGCGCGGGTGCGCACGTCCGGCCGCGGGCCCGCCTCGTCCAGGGCGCGGGCCAGGGCCTCGCCGAGGGCGGTGGCCTCCCGGTCGTAGACGGCCGCCAGCAGGTCGCCGGTATCGGCGAAGTTCTCGTAGAAGTAGCGGGTGTGCAGCTCGGCCTCCCGGCACACCGCCCGGACGGTCAGCGCCGCCTCGCCCTCCTCGCCGAACAGCCGGAACGCGGCCCGGACGAGCATGGCGCGCCGCTCGTCGCGGCGGCGGTCGGCGGGCACCCCGGCCCACCGGGTGGACGTGGCCGTGCGCGCGCTCGCCATGGCGCACACCCTAGCAAGCCTGGACACGCATGTACCCAGACACTTACTCTGGATACACTTGTCACCAGAATGGGCCGGGAGAGCACGGCATGGCACCGAAGAGCAACGTCATCGCGGCACGGTTCGAGCGCGCCTTCGACAGCGAGATCCGCTCCAGGTTCTTCAAGGGGCTGGACTTCGCCGGCCCGGACGGCGACCCGGGCTGGTTCGGGCCGGACAGCGCGGTCTGGTACGTCCACGCGCATCTGCCGACCCTGATGCTCGGCCTGGTCGGCGCCGCCTACATCGAGGGCCTCGACCCGAGCATCAGCTGGATGGCCTACGACCACTCGCGCATCCCCGAGCGCGTCGACGGCGTCCCCACCGGCAACATCGACCCGGAGGGGGCCGCGGTCCGGCTCGGGCACTCGCTGTCGTTCTTCATCGGGACGGCCTACGGCTCCACCGCGACCGCCGAGCGGCTGGCCCGCACCGTCCGCGCCATGCACCACACCGTCAAGGGCACCCGCCCGGACGGGCTCGCCTACGACGCCGACGACCCCGAATGGCTCCGCTGGAACTACGCCACCGTCGTCTGGGGCCTCGCCACCGCGCACGAGCGCTACCACCGCCGCCCGCTCAAGGGGGACGACCTGGAGCGCTACTACCGCGAGTTCGTCCGCGTCGGCGAGGCCCTGGGCGGGACCGGCCTGCCCGCCACCAAGGCCGAGGTCGCCGAGTGCCTGGAGTCCTACCTGCCGCGGCTGGCGGTGACGCCGATCAAGGCCTTCGCGACCGGGCCCAACCTGCGGGACAGCAAGGTCAAGCCGTGGGAGCCCGGCAGCCCCTTCATGGACTGGGCGGCGCGCGACATGCTCCCGGAGTGGGCCCAGAAGCTCGTCCTCTACCGGCCGCCCAATCCGGTGACGCTGCGGCTCCGCCGGACGACGCTGTGGTTCGTCCTCAACGCACTCCATGACGCGACCGGGCCGCTGCCCGAGTTCCGCCAGGCCGAGGCCCGTGTGGCGAAGGGGGTGTCGGAACCGGTCGCCTCCACCGCGCCGACCGCCCCGGACCCCGTCCTCACCCGCCAGGAGGTGGAGGCCACCGCCTGACACCGGCCGGCCCGACGCCGCCAGACCCTACAGCGCCGATGATTTCGGCGTGCGGCGACGGTCCATAGAGGCGACGGTCCATAAAACAAGGACCGTCATCCTCGAATGGAGGTCGCATGCGCGAGCGGACGTGTACGGCGCAGACCGCGTTGCACGGCGGGCTGCTGGAACGGGCTGTCGGCTTCGCGCTGACGGCCGTCCAGGCGGTCACGCCGCAGATGCTCACCCGGCCGACGCCCTGTGAGCACTGGGACCTCCACATGTTGCTACTGCACGTCCGTGACTCGCTTGAGGCGCTCCATGAAGGGATGAGCCGCGGGCATGTCGAGACGGTGCCGTCGCAGAGGGCGCCCGTGGACGACCCTGTGTCCGCCCTGCGCGTGCAAGCCGTGCGGGTGCTGAAGGCGTCCGCCGCGCGGGGAACGGTCGCGATCGGTGACCGGCGGCTGGCCGGCGGGCTGATGGTGGTGACGGGCGCGCTGGAAGTGGCCGTGCACGGGTGGGACATCTCCCAGGCCGCGGGGGAGGGGCGTCCCATCCCGCCGGGGCTGGCGGACGAGCTGCTGAAGATCGGCCCGCTGGTGGTGCCGGAGGTGCGCGGCCCCCTGTTCGCGGGGCCCGTGGACCCGGGGCCGCGGGCCGGGCCGGGCGACCGGCTGGTCGCCTTCCTCGGCCGGCGCCCGCCCGCGGGGCCGGGGGGCGGGCCGGTGACCCCCTAGCGCCGGACAGAAACCGAATGACATTCTGGTGTCCGACGCACGACGCTTGGAGGGGCCATGGCGATCGCCATCAGCGACGAACACCGGGAACTGGCCAGGACGGCACGCTCGTTCCTGCGCGACCACGACGCGCGCGCCGCGAACCGCGCGCTGCTGGAAGCGGACAAGGAGACGCTGCCGGAGTTCTGGACGGAGTTCGCCGCGCTCGGGCTGCTCGGCCTGCACCTTCCCGAGGAGCACGGCGGCGGCGGTGCCGGGCTCCCGGAGCTGGTCGTGGTCGCCGAGGAGCTGGGCCGCGCCGCCGCGCCGGGCCCGATGCTGCCGACGATGGCGGCGTCCGCCGCGATCGCCGCGTCCGGAAGCGAGGAGCAGCGGGCGCGGCTCCTGCCCGGCCTCGCCTCCGGCGACACCCCGGCCGCCCTCGGCCTGGGCGGCGCGCTGACGGTCACCGGCGGCACCGCCACCGGGGACGCCGGCGTCGTGCTCGGCGGCGGGCTCGCCGGACTGCTCCTCCTCCCGGCGGGCGACGACCTGGTGATCGTGCGTGCGGACGCCCCCGGCGTCGCCGTCAAGGTGCCCGGGAACCTCGACCCGTCCCGCCGCTCGGCCCGCGTGCGGCTCGACGGCGCCGAGGCGGAGGTGCTCTCCGGCGCCCGTGCCCACGCCACGGCCATCGCCCGGACGCTGGCGTCCGCCGAGGCCGTCGGCGGCGCGCTCGAATGCGTCGACACCGCCACCGCGTACGCCAAGGTGCGGGAGCAGTTCGGCCGCCCGATCGCGGCGTTCCAGGCCGTCAAGCACCACTGCGCGAACATGCTCGTCGCCGCCGAGCTGGGCACGGCGGCCGTCTGGGACGCGGCGCGGGCCGCCTCCGGGCCGGCGGACCAGTTCGAGCTCGCGGCGGCCGTCGCGGCGGCGCTCGCCCTCCCCGCGTTCACCTCCAACGCGGGCCTCAACATCCAGGTGCACGGCGGCGTCGGCTTCACCTGGGAGCACGACGCCCACCTGCTGCTGCGCCGGGCCGCGGCGCTGGAGGCCGTCCTCGACCCGCACGCGGCCGAGCGCGACGTCACCCGGCTGCGGACCGCCGGGGTCGTCCGCGAGACGAGCCTGGACCTGCCGCCCGAGGCCGAGGCGGAGCGTCCGAGGATCCGCGCGCTGGCCCGGGAGATCGCCGCGCTGCCGGCCGCCGAGCAGCGGGCCCGGCTCATCGAGACCGGGTACGTCCAGCCGCACTGGCCGCGCCCCTGGGGCGTGGAGGCGAGCGCCGGGCTCCAGCTCGTCATCGAGGACGAGTTCCGCGCCGCCGGCGTCAAGCGGCCCCAGCTCGGCATCACCGGCTGGGTGATCCTCACCCTCGTCCAGCACGGCACCCAGGACCAGATCGACCGCTTCGTGCGTCCCGCGCTGAACGGCGACGAGATCTGGTGCCAGCTGTTCAGCGAGCCGGAGGCCGGCTCGGACGCCGCCGCCGTCAAGACCCGCGCCGAGAAGGTGGACGGCGGCTGGATCGTGAACGGCCAGAAGGTCTGGACGAGCGGCGCGCACTACTGCCGCTGGGGCTTCGCCACCGTCCGCACCGACCCGGACGCGCCGAAGCACTCCGGTGTCACCATGGTCGTGATCGACATGAAGCACCCCGGCGTGGAGGTCCGGCCGCTGCGGCAGACGACCGGGGACTCGGAGTTCAACGAGGTGTTCTTCTCCGACGTCTTCGTCCCCGACGCCGACGTGGTCGGCACCCCCGACCAGGGCTGGACGGTCGCCCGCGCCACCCTCGGCAACGAGCGCGTCAGCATCGGCGGCGGCGCCGGGGGCCGGCCGGGCCCGGACGTCGTCTCCCTCTACGCCGAGCACGGCGACCGCGTCCCCGGCGGCGCCGAGCGCGTCGGCGCCTACGCGGCCGAGGAGCAGGCCCTGCGCCTGCTCAACCTCCGCTCCGCCGAACGCGCCGTCGCGGGCGGCGAGCCCGGCCCCGAGGGCAACATCACCAAGCTCGTGCTCGCCGAGCACGGCCACGCCACCGCCGACCTCCTCGCCGAGCTCGCCGGCCCGCAGGCCGCCTTCACCGACGGCCTCGGCCGGTTCGCCTCTCTCGTGCGCCTCGGCTCCCGCGGCCTGTCCATCGCCGGCGGCACCTCGGAGATCACCCGCAACCAGATCGCCGAGCGCATCCTCGGCCTCCCCCGCGACCCCCTGATCAAGAAGTAGGGGCCGGGGGCTCAGCGGCCGGGGCGTCTCAGGGGCGCCGCCGGTGTCCGGGGTCCAGGGACGGGTTGCCGGTCATGTGGCGGATGCGGGCGATGTCGGTGCCCGGCGGGACGACCTCGTCGATGGCGTCGAGGGTGGCGGCGTCGAGGCGGACGTCGGCGGCGGCGAGGAGGTCGTCCAGCTGGTCCATGGTCTTCGGGCCGATGATGGTCGAGGTGATCGCCGGGTGCTCGCCGACGAAGGCCAGCGCCATGCGGGTCAGCGACAGCCCGGCGTTCTCGGCGATCTTCTCCAGGCGCTCGACGGCGTCGTAGCGGACGGGGGTGCTCGGGTCGACGTCGACGGTGCGGTCCCGCCAGGCGGGCGGCGTGCCGTCGGTGGGCGTGAACCGGGCGCCCGCCGGGGCCTCCTGCCCGCGCCGGTACTTGCCGGTCAGCCAGCCCCCGGCGAGCGGGCTCCACGGGATCACGCCCATGCCGTGCCGCTGCGCGGCGGGCAGCACGGCCTCCTCGATCGACCGGGCGAAGATCGAGTACTGCGGCTGCTCGCAGACGAACCGGACGCCGCCCCGGCGCTCGGCGGCCCACTGCGCCTCGACGATCCAGTCGGCCGGGAAGGTCGACGACCCGGCGTAGAGGATCTTGCCCTGCCGGACGAGGTCGGTCAGCGCGTCGAGCGTCTCCTCAAGATCGGTGTCCCAGTCGCGGCGGTGCATCTGGTACAGGTCGATGCGGTCGGTGCCGAGGCGGCGGAGGCTGTCCTCCACGGCCCGGACGATGTAGCGGCGCGACCCGCCGCGGCTGTTGCGCTCCTCGCCCAGCGGGAAGAAGAACTTGCTCGCGAGGACGACGTCGTCGCGGCGGCCCTTGAGGGCCTTGCCGACGATCTCCTCGCTCTCCCCGGCGGAGTACATGTCGGCGGTGTCGATGAAGTTGATCCCGGCGTCCAGCGCCTTGTGGACGATGCGCACGGAGTCGTCGTGGTCGGGGTTGCCGACGGCGCCGAACATCATCGCGCCGAGGCACTGGGTGCTGACCTCGACGCCGGTCCGGCCGAGCTTGCGGTACTGCATCCTGGCGTGCTCCCTCGTTAGCGAACGCCAGGAACGCTAGAAACTGGAGCGCACTCCAGGTCAAGCCCGCTGTTCATCCCCGTTGAGCGTTTCCAGGGTGTTGGGATGGTCCACGCCCAGAACGTTCTCCCGTGTGGCGAGAACCTGGCGGAAAAGGCGCTCGGCGGCATCGTGACGACCTTGGGCAAGGACCATGCGGGCCACCCAGTGGCATGTGGTCAGCGTGTCGGGATGGTCGTGCCCGAGGACCTCCTCCTCCACGACGTGGACCTCGCGGTAGGCCTTTTCCGCCTCGTCGTACCTCCCCTGTGCCGCCGCCATTCGGGCGATCGCATAGCGGATGGTTGCGTCGCACCCACCAGCAGCTTCGCCGCTGTGGCGAGATGGCGGTCCTCTTGCTCTCGTGGACGGCTCACGTCCCGGACGAGCGGATGCAGGCGCAGAACGGGCATGTCCTCCTCATGGCCGGACGCATCCAGATCCAGGAGTCCGGTGTCCGAGAGGGCGGCTCACGATCGGACACCTGGACCTGCTGGGAGGGGAAGCCCGTCTCCGGCGGATCGACGTCGACGGCGGCGCGGTACTCGGCGAACGTCCGGGCGCGCTCCGGATCGGCGAAGATCCGCGGCGTCTGCTGGGACTGGGCGAGATAGCTTCCGGCCAGGCGCAGCGCCAGCGGCAGCCCGCCGAGCCGTCGGGAGAGCGACTCGGCATCGGCGCGGGACCCCGCCCTGGGGCCCGTCCCGTCCAGCAGGACCTGCGCCCCCTCGGCGGGGGTGAGCATCCCGACGTTGTGCGCACGGCACCAGGCGCCCCAATCCGGGACACGGCCGTGCCGGCTGGTCACGATCACCATCCCGGCGGTGTGTCGGTGGTCGTGGCCGGGCGGCGACACCGGTGGTCCCGGGATCAGGCGTCGGTGAGCCAGTCGTACCAGGTTTTGAGTCCGTCGCCGCGCGTCGCCGAGACGGGAAGGACCTCCAGGCCGGGGCAGAGGCGGCGGGCCGCGGTGGTGCAGGCGTCGATGTCGAAGTCGACGTGGGGGAGCAGGTCCACCTTGTTGACCAGCAGGACGTCGGCGCCGCGGAACATGTGCGGGTACTTCAGCGGCTTGTCGGCGCCCTCGGTGACGGACATCAGCACCACGCGGGCCCGCTCGCCGAGGTCGAACAGCGCGGGGCAGACGAGGTTGCCGACGTTCTCGATGAAGACGGTGGAGCCGTCCGGCGGCGCCAGCGCGGTGAGCGCGCCGGCCACCATCGCGGCGTCGAGGTGGCAGCCGGCGCCGGTGTTGACCTGGACGGTCCGGGCCCCGGCCGCGGTGAGCCGCCGCGCGTCGAGCAGCGTCTCCTGGTCGCCCTCGATCACCGAGATCGGGCGCTCCGGGCCGAGGTCGGCGACGGTGCGCTCCAGCAGCGTCGTCTTGCCCGAGCCGGGGGAGCTCATCACGTTGAGCGCGACGATGCCGCGCTCGGCGAACCAGGTCCGGTTCAGGCCGGCCAGGTCGTCGTTGCGGGCCAGGACCTTCTGCTCCAGGGTCACGGTGCGGCCGTGGTCCAGGGTGATGCGCGGGGCGTCCTCGCCGTCGCAGCCGCAGGTCTCACACATCGGCGGCGACCTCCACGGCCCGGATCGAGAGGTCGGCGCCGCCGCTGACGGTGACGTCGGCGCTGCCGCACGGGCAGACGGCGAACGCGTCCCGGGCGGGGAAGGACGCCCCGCAGGCCGCGCACTCGCCCTCCCCGTCGGTCTCGGTGATGTCGAGCCGGGCGCCCTCGACGCACGTCCCCTCGCCGGCGAGTTCGAAGCAGAATCGCACCGCGTCCGGCATGACTCCGGAAAGTCTCCCTATGTCGAGGTGGACCACCACCACTCGCGAATCGGGCAATTGCGCTGAAATCGCCGCTATGACGCTCTCCGTGACGGCCAATTCGTGCACGCGTCCTCCCGCCCGGTTTCCGCTGCTCCGACGCTGGTCTGCTGCCCCGATCACCCCGGCTCAAACGGCTTTTTTACGGAATGAAGAAACTCGGGAGGGGGGCTTTCCGGGCGGTGTTTCGCGCCGTTCCCGGCGGGCAGGGCGGCAATGGCGATGATCTCGGGGGAGGGAAGCCATGGCGGGCGTAGCTCCGGAGCGACCACTGACGGAGGAGATCCACATTCTGTGGACCTCCGAGGGAATGAGCTGTGACGGGGACACCATCTCGGTGACGGCGGCCTCGCTGCCGAGCATCGAGGACGTCGTCCTCGGCGCGATACCGGGCCTGCCGAAGGTCCACCTGCACAACAAGGTGCTCGCCTACGAGACCGGTGACGACTTCATGGAGGCCTTCCACCGGGCCGCGCAGGGGGAGCTGGAGCCCTTCGTCCTCGTCGTCGAGGGCTCCGTCCCGAACGAGAACATCAACGGGGACGGCTACTGGACGTCGATGGGCAACGACCCCGAGACCGGCGAGCCGATCACGCTGAACACCTGGATCGACCGGCTCGCGCCGAAGGCGTGGGCGGTCGTCGCGGTGGGGACGTGCGCGACCTACGGCGGCATCCACGCGATGGCCGGCAACCCGACCGGGTGCATGGGCCTCGCCGACTACCTCGGCTGGGACTTCCGGTCCGCGGGCGGGATGCCGATCGTGAACGTGCCGGGCTGCCCCGTCCAGCCGGACAACTTCATGGAGACGCTGCTCTGGGTGCTGCACCAGGCGGCCGGGCAGGCGCCCGTCATCCCGCTGGACGAGCAACTCCGCCCGACCTGGCTGTTCGGCAAGACGGTCCACGAGGGCTGCGACCGCGCCGCCTACTACGAGCAGGCCGACTTCGCCCGCGACTACAACTCGCCCAAGTGCCAGGTGAAGATCGGCTGCTGGGGGCCGGTGGTGAACTGCAACGTCACCAAGCGCGGCTGGATGGACGGCGTCGGCGGCTGCCCGAACGTCGGGGGGATCTGCATCGGCTGCACGATGCCCGGCTTCCCCGACAAGTTCATGCCGTTCATGGACGAGCCGCCCGGCGCGAGCCTCTCGTCCACCCTGCTGCGCACGTACGGGCCGTTCATCCGGACGCTGCGGTCGATCACGAACAGGAGCGCCAACCGGGAACCGAAGTGGCGCCACAACCGAGACAGGCTGACCAGCGGCTACCAGCCCCGCTGGCCGCACAACTGAAAGGCGCCGTGCGATGAAACAGGGCACCGAGGCCAGGAGCGGCCGGCAGGCCACGCAGGGCGGCCTCGTCGAGGTGGCGTTCGACCCGATCACCCGGATCGTCGGCAACCTCGGCATCTACACGAAGATCGATTTTGCGAACCGGCAGGTGGCGGAGTGCAAGAGCACCTCGTCGATCTTCCGCGGCTACAGCGTGTTCATGAAGGGCAAGGACCCGCGGGACGCGCACTTCATCACCAGCCGGATCTGCGGCATCTGCGGCGACAACCATGCGACCTGCTCCGTCTACGCACAGAACATGGCGTACGGGATCAAACCGCCGCCGCTCGCCGACTGGATCATCAACCTCGGCGAGGCCGCCGAGTACATGTTCGACCACACGATCTTCCAGGACAACCTGGTGTTCGTCGACTTCTGCGAGCGGATGGTCGCCGAGACGAACCCGAGCCTGCTGGCGACGGCGAAGAACACCGACGCGCCGCGCGGCTCCGTCCACGGCTTCCGGACGATCGCGGACATCATGGCGGCGTTCAACCCGTTCGAGGGCTCGGTCTACAAGGAGGCCCTCCAGCTCAGCCGCATCACCCGCGAGATGATCTGCCTGATGGAGGGGCGGCACGTCCACCCGTCCACCCTGTACCCGGGCGGTGTGGGGACGGTCGCGACGCCGCAGGTGTTCACCGACTACCTCGTCCGGCTGACGCGCTGCCTCGACTTCGTCAAGCGCGCCGTCGCGATGAACGACGACATCTTCGACTTCTTCCTGGAGGCCCTGCCCGGCTACGACCAGGTCGGGCGGCGGCGGACGCTGCTCGGCTGCTGGGGCGCGTTCCAGAACCCCGACGTCTGCGACTACGACTACCGGCACATGTCCGAGTGGGGGCGCGCCGCCTACGTCACGCCCGGGATCGTCGTGGACGGGCAGCTCCTCACCACCGACCTCGTCGACATCAATCTCGGCATGCGGATCCTGCTGGGCAGCTCCTACTACGACGACTGGATCAACGACGAGACGTTCGTCAAGCAGGACCCGCTCGGCAACCCCATCGACCAGCGGCACCCGTGGAACCAGACGACGCTGCCGAACCCGCAGAAGCGCGACCTGGACGGCGGCAAGTACAGCTGGGTGATGAGCCCGCGGTGGAAGCATCCGGAGACCGGCGACCATCTCGCGCTCGACACCGGCGGAGGGCCGCTCGCGCGGCTGTGGGCGACCGCGCTGGCCGGGGAGGTGGACACGCCGTACGTCCGGTCGACCGGGCACAGCGTCCAGATCGACCTGCCGAAGACGCCCGGCATGCCGGAGGTCAACCTGGAGTGGAGGCCGCCGCAGTACGCCAACACGATCGAGCGCGACCGGGCCCGCGCCTACTTCATCGCCTACGCGGCCGGGATGGCGCTGTTCTTCGCCGAGAAGGCCCTGGACGAGGTGCGGGCGGGCCGGACGAAGGTGTTCACCGACTTCGACGTCCCCGAGGAGGCGATCGGCTGCGGGTTCCACGAGGCCGTCCGGGGCGTGCTGTCCCACCACCTCGTCATCCGCGACCACAAGATCGCGAACTACCACCCGTACCCGCCGACGCCGTGGAACGCCAGCCCGCGCGACTCCTACGGCACGCCCGGCCCGTACGAGGACGCCGTCCAGGACCAGCCGATCTTCGAGGAGAACGGGCCGGACGACTTCAAGGGCATCGACATCATGCGGACCGTCCGCAGCTTCGACCCGTGCCTGCCGTGCGGCGTGCACATGTACGTCGGCGGCGGCAGGACGATCGAGAAGCGGCACTCGCCGATGTTCGGCGCGCAGGACGGGCAGCACTGATGGCCTGGGACGACGAGCGCGTCCGGGAGCACGTCCGGCACCTCGAAGGGCTGCTCGGACGGCTGGACCCGGCGGCGGCGCCGGTCGTCCAGGCGCTGGTGGAGCTGTACGGGGAGGCCCTGGACCGGGTCGTCCGGCGCACCCCGGACATCTCCGTGCTCACCGGGGACGAGCTGGTCGGCCACCTGCTGCTCACGCACGGCCTGCACCCCGAGTCGCCGGAGACGCGGGTGGGACGGGCGCTCGGCGCGATGGACGCGTTCCTCGGCAAGCACCGCACCTCCGTGGAGTTCTCCGGGATCGAGGGGGAGACGCTGCGGCTGAAGGTCGCGACCGAGGGCCGGGCCGCCGCGCCCCGCCCGGTGCTGGAGGCCGTGGAGCGGGCCGTCCTCGCCGCGGCGCCGGAGTTCGTGCGGGTCGAGATGGAGGCGCCCGCGCCGGAGCCCGTCCTGATCACACTCGACCAGGTGCGGAGCCGGGCATGACGTCCGGGCTGTCCACGCCACGGCTGGCGGCGCTGGCCGCCTCCCCGATGTCGGCCCCGCCGCCCGCGGCCGAGGACGCGGAGGCGTGCGAGCTGTGCGCCGAGCCCCTGCACGGCGCGCACCGGCACGTGCTCGACCTGGAGAAGGATGAGCTGCTGTGCGCGTGCAGGGCCTGCGCCGTCCTGTTCGACGGCCAGGCGGCGGGCGGGCGGCACTACCGGCTCGTCCCGGCCGGACGGCGCGAGCTGCGGGGCTTCGTCATGGACGGCCCCCTGTGGGCGGGCCTCGGCGTCCCCGTCGACCTTGCGTTCTTCTCCGTGGCCCGGACGGGCGAGGTGACCGCCCGCTACCCGAGCCCGGCCGGGGCGCTGCACGCGTCCGTCCACGCCGACAGCTGGCGGCGGCTGGCCGAGGCCAACCCCGTCCTGGCGGAGCTGCGCCCGGACGTGGAGGCGCTGGTCGTGAACCGGGCGAAGGGCGCGTCCGAGCACTGGATCCTTCCGGTCGACGACTGCTACCGGCTCACCGCGCTCCTGCGCGAGCACTGGACGGGCTTCGCCGGCGGCGACGCGGTGTGGGACCGCATCGGCAGGTTCTTCGAGGAGATGAGGGGAGAAAGATGATCAAGGTCGGCAAGCGCGACGTGAAGCCCGACGCGCCGGCGCACACGCGCGGCGTCCACGAGGGCAACAACGTCGGGAACTACGACAGGCAGGTCGGTCACCTGCCCGACGGCACGTCCACGGCGGCGCGGTCCACCGGGATCAACCCGTCGGCCCACGGGCCGATCCTCGACTCGATGCCGAATTTGTCACCAGCATGAGCGAAGCGAACCGGGGGGTGCGGGGGGTCGACCCCCCGCAAGAGACGGGCATGAGCGAAGCGAACCGGGGGGTGCGGGGGGTCGGCCCCCCGCAGGAGACGGGCATGAGTACGTCGGAGGCCGGTTCCGTGCACGGGGCGCGCGGGGTGACGCCGGAACTGGGGCTCGATCTGCTGGGGGTGGAGGCGGAGACGTTCGCGGCGACGCCGACGCTGAACCTGCGGGTCGGGCTGCGGCGGCTGGACGGCGGTCCCGTGCAGTGCGTCCTGCTCACCACGACGGTGACGATCGCGGCGGCGCGCCGCGGCTACGACGACGGCGAGCGCGAGCGGCTGGCGGGCGTGTTCGGCGCGCCGGACATGTGGGACCGGTCGCTGCACGGCCTGACGTGGGCGCGCGTCGGCGCGACGGTGCCGTCGTTCCGCGGCGGGACGGAGGTGACGCTGGCGGTGCCGTGCGGGCACGACATGCAGGTCGCGGCCGACCGGTACCTGCACGCGCTCGGCGGCGGCGACGTGCCGCTCGACCTCACCTTCAACGGCACCGTCTTCTATCCGGGGGAGGACGGCGCGCTGCGCACCGGGCAGATCCCGTGGCACCACGAGGCCACGGGCGTGCTGCCCGTCCAGGCGTGGCGCGACCTGATGCGCCGCTACTACGGCACCGCGCGCTGGCTCCGCCTGGACGACGACTGCTTCGCCCGGCTGTCGGCCTACCGGGCGCGGCGCGCGCACTCCTCGTTCGACGACACGGTCGACGAGCTGCTCCGCCGGGCCGAGAGGCTGCGCGACGAGGAGGAGGAAGAGTGGACCGCGTGAGGTCGATCGCGGACGCGGTCCTCTACGAGGGCTACCTGCTGTGGCCCTACCGGCAGTCGGCCCTGAAGAACCAGCGGCGGTGGACGATCGGCGGCGTCTACCCGCGGCCGTACGCCGAGCGGGAGGACGACCGCTGGACGGTGCACGCCGAGTTCGTCCTGGAGACCGCGCCGGGTGCCGGCATCGAGGTGACGCTGCGGTTCCTCCAGGAGGTGCACCGCCAGGTCATGGACGGCGACACCCCGGTCGAGCGGGTCCGCTTCGGCGACGAGACGTTCACCACCTGGCAGGAGGCCCGCGAGCGGGAGCTCACGACCGGCCGGGTCCCGGTCGGCCGCCTCCTGGACGGCGCCGTGCGGCTGCCGGTCGCCATCCCCGCGGGTGCCGAGGACGAGCGGATCGAGGGGGACGTGCGGTTCAAGCGGTCCTGGGGCCGCGTGGACGGGTGGGCGGACGTGTCGGCCGTGCCCGCGGGGGACGGCGCCGTGCGGGTGCGGGTCGAGCTCGTCAACGCCGCGGACGCCGGGGAGCGCGCGGAGGCCGTCCGGTCCGGGATGCTGTGCGCGCACGTCGTCGCGCACACCACCGGAGGCTCGTTCGTCTCGCCGACCGATCCGCCGGAGGAACTGGCCGGGGCGGTGGCGGAGTGCGGCAAGGACGGGCTGTGGCCGGTGCTCGCCGGGAGGCCCGGCACCTACGACACCGTCCTCGCGGCGCCGATCGTCCTGTACGACTGGCCGCAGGTGGCGGCGGAGAGTCCCGGCGACCTGTTCGACGGGACGGAGATCGACCGGCTGCTGATCCTCAGCGTGCTCAGCCTGACCGAGGAGGAGCAGCGGGAGATGGCGGCGACGGACCCGAAGGCGCGGGAGATCCTGGAACGGTGCGGCGTGCTGTCCGCGGGCGAGCTGCTCGCCCTGCACGGCACGCTGCGCGACCCGCGGAGGGACGTGTGGTGAGCGGGCGGGCGAGCGCGGGCGGCACGGAGCCGGCGCCCGGGAGCCGGGTCCGGCTGCGGCCCCGCGGCGGCGCGGACATCTTCGACCTGGCCCTCGTCGGGCGCGCCGCCACCGTCGAGCGGGTCGAGGAGGACATGGAGGGCGGCCTGCACCTGGTCGTGGCGGTGGACGGCGACCCGGGGCGCGACCTCGGCGCCCGCGACCAGCTCGGGCACCGCTTCTTCGTCCGGCCGGACGAGGTGGAGCCGCTGCCGGGGGAGGCGCCGGCGCGGCAGGTGCTCGTCGCGGGGATCGGGAACGTGTTCCACGGCGACGACGGGTTCGGCGTGGAGGTCGTCCGGCGGCTGATGGCACGGGGGACGCCGCCGGGCGTGGACGTCGTCGACTTCGGCATCCGCGGCCTCGACCTGATGTACGCGCTGGGGGACGGGTACCGGACGGTGGTGCTGGTCGACGCGGCGGAGCGCGGCCACGCGCCCGGAACCGTGTCGCTCGTCGAGCCGGACCGCGACGGCGCCGACGGTTTCGGCACCGCCGTCGACGCGCACGGCCTCGACCCGGCCCGGGTGCTGAAGCTGGCCGGGGAGAACGGGGCCGTCCCGCCGCGGGTGCTGCTGGTGGCGTGCGAGCCGTCGGCGCGGACCACGGAGGCGACATGGGAGATGGAGCTCAGCGCGCCGGTCGGTGCGGCGGTCGAGGAGGCCGTCCGGCTGGTCGGGCGGCTGCTGGAAGAGGAACTCGCTCAGGGGGGAGCAGGGACATGAGGAAGGGAATCCACATCGGGCCGGGCATGCTCCGGCTGATGGCCGTGCTGGTCGCGGCGGGGGCGCTGACGGTGCTCGTGAAGGAGGTGCCGGCGCTGCGCCGGTACCTCAAGTCCGAGTCCATGTGATCGGGGTGCCCGAGCGGACGCTGATGACGACGATCGAGCGGCAGCTCGTCGGCTACCTGAAGGACGCGCACGCGTTGCAGGAGCACGTCGGGGCCGCGCTGAGCGAGCTGCTGACCGCCGCGGCGGACGAGCCCCGCATCTGCCGCCCGCTCGGGCGGTACGCGGATCGGTCGCGGGCGCACACGCGGGAGATCGAGGCGCGGCTGCGCGCGCACGGCGCGGCGCCGTCGATCATCAAGGACGCGGGGATGCTGTTCGCGGCCGTGGTCGAGGCCGGGCTCGGACGCAGCCGGCGCGACCGCGCCGGCCGGCACATGCGGGACGCCTACGTCGCCGTCCACCTGCAGATCGCGGCGGGCGAGATGCTGCGGCGGGTCGCCGAGCGGGCGGGGGACCTCGAGACCGCGGCGGTCGCGGCGGCGATGTGCGACGACGCGTACGCGATGTCGCGCGAGCTGTCGGACCACTGGGACCTCGCCGTGGAGATGTCGCTGCGCCGGCACGGGGTGCGGGACATCCCGCCGCCACCGGGGGGTGGTGACCGGTGACCGGCGCCGCGGCCGAGGTGTTCCGGCGGCGCGCGGAACCGGCCGCCGCCCTCGCCGGGGAGGCCGGTGCGATCGCCGCCGCCTGCCACGCGATGGCGGTGCGGTTCCACCGCGGCGGGCGCCTGTTCACGTTCGGCAACGGCGCCGCCGCGACGGACGCGCAGCACGTGGCGGTCGAGTTCGTCCACCCGGTGATCGTCGGGAAGCGGGCGCTGCCCGCGCTGTCGCTCACCGGCGACGTCGCGACCCTCACCGGCGTCTGCGCCGGCGCCGGGTTCGACGACGTGTTCGCGCACCAGGTGCGCTGCTTCGGCGGCCCGCACGACATCGCGTTCGGGATCTCGCCGGACGGCCGCTGCGGCAACGTCCTGCGCGGCCTGCGGAGCGGGCGGGACCTCGGCATGCTCACGGTCGCGCTCGCGGGCGGCGACGGCGGGGCGCTCGCCGGGGCGGCCGACCATCTGGTGACCGTGCGGTCCGCGGACCCGCTGGTCGTCAAGGAGGTGCACGTCACGGCGTACCACCTGCTCTGGGAGCTGGTGCACGTGTTCCTGGAGCAGCCGGGCGTGCTCGCGGAGGAGGTGGTCGCGTGACGGAGTGCACCGGCGGCCACTGCGTGACCTGCTCGGACGAGGCGGTCCCCGTCGTGGTCGTGCGGCTCCTCGGCGACGGCCTCGCGGACGTCGACACCGGGGGCGGGCGGCTCGAACGGGTCAGCGTCGCGCTCGTGGACGCGAGGCCGGGCGACACCGTGCTCGTCCACGCCAAGGAGGCGATCGGGGTCATGACATGACCGACATGCTCTATCCGTTCCTCTACGCGGGCGGCTCGGGGGTGGACACCCTCATGGAGGACGTCCGCCGCTCCACGGTGGAGAAGGTGCGCGACATCGTCCGGCTGCGCGAGGCCGTGCTGGAGGAGTACGGCGCGGACCTCGCCGCCTGCGCCGCGCGGATGGCGGACGCGTTCCGCTCCGGCGGCCGGCTCTTCACGTTCGGCAACGGCGGCAGCTCGACGGACGCGCAGGACGTCGCCGCGCTGTTCCTCAACCCGGGCGGGGCGGCGTCCCCCGGCCCGGGCGGGGCGGCGTCCCCCGGCCCGGGCGGGGCCGCGCGCCCGCTGCCCGCGCTGGCGCTCACGACGGACGTCGCGGTCGTCACCGCGCTGTCCAACGACGTCGGGTTCGAGGTGGTGTTCGCCCGGCAGCTCGCCGCGTTCGGGCGTCCGGGCGACATCGCGCTGGCGCTGTCCACCAGCGGCAACTCCGACAACCTGATCGCCGCGCTGCGGGAGGCGGCGCGGCGGGGGATGGTGACGGCCGGCCTCGCCGGATACACCGGCGGGCAGATGGCGGAGCTGCCGGGCCTGCACCACCTGTTCGTCGTCCCGTCGTCCTCGGTCCACCGGATCCAGGAGGCGCAGACGACGATCTACCACGCGCTGTGGGAGCTGACGCAGCGGGAACTCACACGGGAGGCCGTCTGATGTGCCTGGCGATACCGGGCGAGATCGTGGAGATCATGCCGGACCGCCCGCTGGCGACGGTGGACGTCACCGGCGTGCGGCGGGCCGTGAACATCGCCCTGCTCGACGGGGAGCGGCTCGCCGCCGGCGACTGGGTCCTCATCCACGTGGGGTTCGCCATGTCGCGGATCGACGAGGCGGAGGCGAAGGCCACGCTCCGGATGCTGGAGGGCATCGGCGCGGCCTACGACGAGGAGATCGACGCACTGCGGGAATCGGGGATCGGCTGATGCGCTTCGTCGACGAGTACCGGGACGCGGAGAAGGCGCGGGCGCTCGCGGCGTCGATCGCCGCGCTGTGCGAGCCGGGCCGGCACTACAAGTTCATGGAGGTGTGCGGAGGCCACACGCACACCATCTACAAGCACGGCATCGAGGACTACCTGCCCGAGAGCGTCTCGCTGGTGCACGGGCCGGGCTGCCCCGTGTGCGTGATCCCGATGGGGCGGGTGGACGACGCGATCCACATCGCCTCCCGGCCGGACGTGATCATGACGTCGTTCGGCGACATGATGCGGGTGCCGGGCGGGAGCGGCTCGTTCCTGGACGCCAAGGCCGCCGGCGCGGACATCCGGATGGTGTACTCGCCGCTCGACGCCTTGAAGATCGCCGAGCGGAACCCGTCCCGGCGCGTGGTGTTCATGGGGATCGGGTTCGAGACGACCGCGCCGTCCACCGCGATGACGGTGCTGCGGGCGGCGGCGGCCGGGGTGGAGAACTTCTCGGTGTTCTGCAACCACGTCACGATCCTCCCGGCGATCAAGGCCATCCTCGACTCGCCGGACCTGCGGCTGGACGGCTTCCTCGGCCCCGGCCACGTGTCCACCGTGATCGGCTGCGGCCCGTACTCGTTCATCCCCGGCGACCACGGCAAGCCGCTGGTGGTCGCGGGGTTCGAGCCGCTGGACCTGCTCCAGTCGGTGCACATGCTGCTGGCCCAGCTCGCGTCGGGCCGGGCGGAGGTCGAGAACCAGTACGGCCGGGTCGTCCCGTGGGACGGCAACCCAAGGGCGCTGGACGCCATCGCCCGCACCATGGAGCTTCGGCCGTACTTCGAGTGGCGCGGCCTCGGCTTCATCTCCAACTCCGCGCTCCGGCTGAGGGAGGAGTACGCGGCCTTCGACGCCGAGCGCGTCTTCGACATCCCGGGCGGACGGGTCGCGGACCCCAAGGCGTGCCAGTGCGGGGAGGTGCTCAAGGGCGTCCTGAAACCGTGGGAGTGCAAGGTCTTCGGGACCGCGTGCACCCCGGAGACGCCGATCGGCACCTGCATGGTCTCGTCCGAGGGGGCGTGCGCCGCCTACTACAACTTCGGCCGTTTCACCCGCGAGCGCGTCAAGGAGGCCACCCGATGACCATCCGCGAAGAGGAGGTCCTCGAACGCATCGACCGGGCGCGCGGGCGCAAGGCCAGGCTCCGCGAGGACGCCGTCACGCTCGCGCACGGCGCGGGCGGCAAGGCCACCCGCACGCTGGTCGACGCCGTGTTCCGCGAGGCGTTCGGCAACCCGCTGCTGGACCGGATGGACGACTCGGCCCGGTTCACGCTGAACGGCGCCGACCTCGCCTTCACCACCGACTCCTACGTGGTGTCCCCGCTGTTCTTCCCCGGCGGCGACATCGGCGACCTCGCCGTCAACGGGACCGTCAACGACCTGGCCGTCTCCGGGGCCCGCCCGCTGCACCTGTCGGCCGGGTTCATCCTCGAAGAGGGCTTCCCGGTCGCCGACCTGCGCCGCGTCACCGCGTCGATGCGGGCCGCGGCCGACGCCGCGGGCGTCGACATCGTCGCCGGCGACACCAAGGTCGTCGAGCGCGGGAAGGCCGACGGCTGCTACGTCACCACCGCCGGGGTGGGCGTCGTGCGCGCCGCGCCGTCCGGCGAGCTCAGGCCCGGCGACGCCGTGCTGGTGACCGGGCCGATCGGCGAGCACGGCGTCACGATCATGCTGGCCCGCGGCGAGCTCGACATCGAGGCCGACCTGAGCTCGGACACCGCGCCGCTGAACTGCCTGCTCGCCGGGCTGGCCGACGCGTGCCCCGGCGGCGTCCGCCGGATGCGGGACGCCACCCGGGGCGGCGTGGCGACCGTCCTCAACGAGCTGGCGTCGGACGCGGGGCTGGCCGTGGCGGTGGACGAGGACGCGATCCCCGTCCGGCCCGCCGTGCGCGGCGCCTGCGAGCTGCTCGGCATCGACCCGCTGTACGTGGCGTGCGAGGGCCGGGCGGTGGCCGTGGTCGCGCCCGAGCACGCGGACGCGGCGCTGGCGGCGCTGCGCGCCCACCCCCTCGGCGCGGAGGCCGCCCTCATCGGCCATGTCCGGGACGACCCGCCCGGGCTCGTCCTGATGAAGACCGCCTTCGGCGGCACCCGCATCGTCGACGTGCTCGTCGGGGATCCGCTGCCCCGGATCTGCTGACGCCGGCCCCACGTCCACCAGCCCTGTCAGCCGACCACCGGGTCAGTCGACCATCGCCCCGGCGGAGATGTTGACCTGCGTCGAGGTCAGGCTGGCGGCGTGGTCGGAGGCCAGGAACGCGGCGACGCGGCCGACGTCGGTGAGCGTCGCGGCGCGCTTGGTGAGGGTGGCGTCCACCATCTGCTGCTTGACCGGCTCAGTCTCCGGCATGTCCGGGATGGTCTCGGGGATGCCGCCCGTGCGCATCGACAGGACGCGGATCGAGTGCGGCCCGAGCTCGCACGCCCACTGGCGGCGCATCGCCTCCACCATGTCGTTGCCGACCTGCACGTTCCCGAGGCCGGCCATGCGGTTGCCGCTGTCGGAGCCGCCGAAGTGCAGGACCACGCCGGAGCCCTGCTTGACCATGTGGCGCGCGGCGGCCTGGGTCGTCAGCAGGAACGACAGGGCGACCTTCTCCAGCGAGCGGGCGAAGTCCGCGGGCTCCGCCTCGATCATGGGTCCGAACAGGGCGTCGTGCGATATGACGTTGACCACGATGTCGACGCTACCCGAGGTCTCCGCGACGGAGTCGACCCAGCCGTTCACCGCGTCCCGGTCCAGGGCGTCGACGCGGGCCGTCTCGGCGAGGCCGCCCGCGCCCCGGATGTCACCGGCGACGGCGTCGAGCGTGGCCGGGGTGCGGCCGGCGAGGAACACCCGCGCGCCCTCGGCGGCGAAGCCGCGTGCCATGGCGCCGCCGATCTGTCCGCCGCCGCCGAAGACGATCGCGGTCTTGTTCTCCAGAAGCATGCCGTTCTCCGTCCGTCCGGGGCCGCCCGTCCGGTGCGGCCCGCTCGATCGGAACCGACGCTAGGCGCCCGGCCGGACGGCCCGCATCGGTCGGGGTACGGGCCTTCGACGATGCAGGTCAGAGCGCGGATCAGGGCCGCGAGGCGGCTCAGTTGCGGGCGCGGGACGGGACGGGACGGAGAGGGTAGGTCATGTGTCCGATATGAGGCGGGCGAGTTCCACGCGGCGGGTCACACCGATCTTCGGGTACGCCTTGTAGAGGTGGTGCCCGACGGTGCGCGGGCTCAGGAAGAGCTGCGCGCCGATCTCGCGGTTGCTGAGCCCGGCCGCGGCGAGCCGGACGACCTGGAGCTCCTGCGGGGTCAGCCGTTTCAGCGGGTCGGCGTCCCCGGCGCGGGCCGCCGGGCGGTCGCCGAGGACCTCCAGCTCGGCGCGGGCCCGCTCGGCCCAGCCGGGCGCGCCGAGCCGGGCGAACGCGTCCCGGGCCGCGGCGAGCTCGGTCCCGGCCTCGGTGCGGCGCCGCCGCCGGCGCAGCCACTCGCCGTAGAGGAGCCGGGTCCTGGCCGCGTCGTAGGCGTGGTCGCCGTGCAGGTCCAGCGCGGCGCGGTAGTGCTCCTCGGCCGCGTCCCCGTCCGCGAGGAGGGCGCGGCAGCGCGACAGCAGGGCGGTGCACGAGGCGGCCGCCGCCCACGCCTCGAACGCGGGGAGGTGGGTCCGGGCGAGGTCCGGGCGCCCGGCCCGCACCGCGGCCTCGGCGTGGTCCGGCACGGCGCGGATCAGCACGTCGTGCCGCGCGGGGCCGGAGCACACCTCGTCCAGCCGCTCCAGGGCGGCCTCGGCGCGCCCGCCGGCGAGGTCCAGGAGGCCGAGGCCCCACGATGCCAGCGCCGTGTTGGTCGGGTGCACATCGGCGTGCTTGCGGAGGCCGGCCGCCATGGCGCGCGACCGCTCCGGGTCCGGCTCCAGCCGCACCGCGATGCACCGGAGCGCGGTGACCTGTATGTCCATGCCGATGTCGGCGGCCAGCGACAGGCCCTCCTGCGCGGCCGAGTCCGCGCCGCGCAGGTCGCCGAGCAGCAGCCGGCCGATCGCGAGGGGCTCCAGGATGTAGGGCAGCAAGCCGAGCGCGCCCTCGGCTCTGGCCTGCGCCGCCAGCCGCTCCAGCAGCTCGGTCGCGGGACGGTCGGCGGCCACGAGCAGCCCCATGAAGCCGCCGATGATGTTGTCGACGACGTCCTCGACGAGGCCGTCCCGCGCCGCCTCGAACAGGGCGCGCATCGCGGGGACCGTGCCGGGCGCGCCCGCCGCGCCGCCGGCCAGCCGCCCGTAGGCGATCAGGCCCGCGGCGACCGGCGCCTTCGCCGACCCCGCCGGAAGGCCGATCTCGCGGAGCAGGTCGACGCTCTGCCGCACCAGGTCGTGCGCGCCGGCGTCCCGGGCGCACCAGACGGCCTCGGTCAGCATCGACACCGCCCGCTCGGGGTCGCTCGTGGCGATCAGCCCGGCGCCCCGCAGCGCCAGTGCCGCGTCCGCGGCCGGCGAGGTGCGCTCGTAGGCGACCTGGGCGCGGACGAAGGTGGCCTCGGCGACGATCCCGGCGTCCGCGGTGTGGTGCTCGGCCTCGCCGGCGAGGCGGGTGGCCTGGTCGGGGCGGCCCGCGTCGTAGGCGGCCCGCGCCGCCTGGACCAGCCGGCGGGCCTTGCTCTCGGCCGCGGTGCTGAGCCGCGCCGCGCGCTCGTAGGCGGCGGCGACGGCGGCCGACCCGCCGCGGCGGCCGGCGCGGTGCGCGACCCGCTCCAGCTCGGCCGCGACGTCCTCGTCCGGGCCGGTGGCGGCGGCCGCCAGGTGCCAGGCGCGGCGGTCGGCGTGCCCGTCGCCGGCGAGCGTCGCGGCCAGGACGCCGTGCACCTCGATCCGCCGGTGGTGGGGGGCGTCCTGGTAGGTGACGGCGCGGATGAGCGGGTGCCGGAACCGCACCTCGTCACCGTCGAGGACGACGAGCCCGGCCTCCTCGGCGGGACCGAGGTCGGCCGGCGTGAGGGCGAGCGCCTCCCCGGCGCGCAGCACGACGCCGAGGTCGGCGGTGGCGTCGGCGGCGACCACCAGCAGCAGCCGGCGGGTGGCGTCCGGCAACTCGGCCAGCCGGCGGCGGAAGGTCTCCTGGACCCGGCCGCCGACCGGCAGCGGCCCGGCGTTCCGGGCCGGGCGGGACTGGAGCGCGTTCGCCAGCTCGATGAGGGCGAGCGGGTTGCCGGCCGCCTCGTCCAGCAGCCGCTCCCGCACCGGGACGGTCAGCGCCGGCGCGTGCGCGGCCACGAGCTGCTCGGCGGCGGCGCGGTCCAGCCCCGCCAGCCGGACGACGTCGAGGCCGTGGCCGGGGAAGGGGCGGGCGCCGTCCCGGACCGCGAAGACCATCGCGACCGGGTCGGCGCCGAGGCGGCGGGCGGCGAACAGCAGCGCGTCCAGCGAGGCGGTGTCGAGCCACTGCGCGTCGTCGACGAGGCACACCAGCGGGCGCTCGGCGGCCAGCTCGGACAGCAGGGTGAGGGTGGCCGCGCCGATCAGGAAGCGGTCGCCGGCGGGCCCGTCGCCGAGGCCGAACGCCGACCGCAGCGCCGCGGCCTGCCGCGCCGGCAGCGCGTCGAACCGGTCGATGTGCGCGTGCAGCATCAGGTGCAGGCCGCTGAACGCCAGCTCGGTCTCGGACTCGATGCCCGCGCCGCGGACGAGCCGCATGTCCCCGGCACCGGACGCGATCCGGCCGAGGAGCGCGGTCTTGCCGATCCCCGCCTCTCCCTGGAGGACCAGCGTCCCGCTGCGGCCGGCGCGCACGCCGTCGAGCAGCCGGGCGACGCGGTCCATCTCGCGGTCTCGCCCCATGAGCACGCCGAAACAGTACAAGGCGCGACGGCCCGGGGCACCGGCCTTGACCGGAGGGCCTGTCCGATGGCCAGGACCGGCATCCGTCCGTCTTTCCTGGGCTTGGGGCTGTTTTGCCCCGAATTGACCGGGTAACCCGGCGCAGTACCCGAGCAGACGACGAGGTGGACAGGACATGAACTTCCGGACCGGGCTGGCGGCGGGGACCGCCGCGGGCGCGGGCGGAGCGCTGGCCGTGCTCTCGGCCCGCCGGCTGGGACGCCGCGTGCTGGACCGGGCGTTCGCCCGGTTCGGGCGGCGGCTCGACCGCGAGGTCCGGCGCCTCACCGCGAGGGCGGAGCACGGCGGGCCGCTGGTCAAGGCCGCCCTGGCCGGGTTCACCGCGCTGCGGGAGGGCAAGTCGCCGTTCCGCGCGCTGCTGAGCTTCGGCTGGACGGCCCTGAAGGAGACCCTTGCCCGCATCTTCGGGCGTGGGCGGAGGGGGAAGCTGACCAACATCGTCGAACAGACCGACATCGGTGCGCCGCGCCGCCTGGTCTACGACCGGTGGACGCGATTCCAGGACTACCCGTCCTTCATGAAGAAGGTCCTCAGCGTCGACCAGATCTCCGACGAGAAGCTGAGCTGGAAGGCGAAGATCTTCTGGTCCAGCCGGACGTGGGAGTCGTCGATCGTCGAGCAGGTCCCCGACGAGCACATCGTGTGGCGCTCGAAGGGGCCCAAGGGGCATGTGGACGGGACGGTCAGCTTCCACGAGCTGTCGCCCAACATGACCCGCGTCCTGCTCGTCCTGGAGTACCACCCCGTCGGCCTTTTCGAGCGGACCGGCAACCTCTGGCGCGCCCAGGGCCGCCGCGTCCGCCTGGAGCTCAAGCACTTCCGCCGCCACGTGATGACGCACGCGCTCACCCATCCGGACGAGGTGGAGGGCTGGCGCGGCGAGATCCGCGACGGCGAGACCGTCACAACCCCTGAGTGAGGAACCGGACATGAAACGAGGAAGCACGATCGGGCGGCTGCCCGTCGGCGCGATCGCCAAACGGCTGCCGGGCGGGCGGCGCAAGCGCACCCCCGGCCTGAGCACCATCACCAAGGCCCTGCCCGGCCTCCCCGGCGGGCGGACCGCCGGGACGGCGGGCGGCCTGCTGCTCGGCGCCGGCGCGGCCGTCGCCGCGAGCCGCGCGCTCAGCGGGCGCCGGAACGAGCAGGGCTCGTCCGGCTCCGGCGAGCAGGAGCAGGGCAAGGGCCGCGAGAAGGAGGCGCCGGAGCAGAGCGGCGCCGAGGACGAGGCCAGGAACGAGACCAAGAACGACGCCAAGAGCGGGAAGGACGAAGGCTCCGGGAAGTCCGGCGAGAAGCAGTCGGCGGGCAAGGGCCTGTTCGGACGGCTCAAGGACACCGTCGGCGGCGTCCTGAAGAGCGGCGGCAAGGGCGGCAGCGGCGGCGGGAAGAAGGTGAAGGTCACCAACATCATCGAGCACACCGACATCGGTGCGCCCCGCCGCCTCGTCTACGACCAGTGGACGCAGTTCCAGGACTACCCGTCCTTCATGAAGAAGGTCATCAGCGTCGACCAGGCCGACGACACCAAGCTGAACTGGAAGGCGAAGATCTTCTGGTCCAGCCGGACGTGGGAGTCCACGGTCGTCGAGCAGGTCCCCGACGACCACATCGTGTGGCGCTCGAAGGGGCCGAAGGGGCACGTGGACGGGACGGTCAGCTTCCACGAGCTGGCGCCGAACCTGACCCGGGTCCTGGTCGTCCTCGAGTACCACCCGCAGGGCTTCTTCGAGAGGACCGGCAACCTGTGGCGCGCCCAGGGCCGCCGCGCCCGGCTCGAACTGAAGCACTTCCGCCGGTACGTGATGACGAACTCGATCACCCGCGCGGACGAGATCGAGGGCTGGCGCGGCGAGATCCGCGACAGCGAGGTCGTCAAGACGCACGAGGAGGCGCTGGAGGAAGAGGAGAAGTCCGGCAGGCGGGGCGACGCCGAGTCCCCGTCGTCCAAGGACTCGAAGAACTCCAAGGGCTCCGGCAACTCCCGCGGGTCCAAGGCGGGCTCCAAGAACTCCAGGACGGCCGAGGACCGCGAGGAGGAGTACGAGGAGGTCCGCTGACCCTGCTGGCTGACCCCGCTGACCCCGCTGACCCCGCTGACCCCGCTGACCCCGGCGGCCCGCCGGCCGGTCAGCGGATCAGCCGGGCCAGCTCGACGCGCGAGCGGATCCCGAGCCGGGTGAAGACGTTGCGGAGATGGTGGTCGATGGTCCGCGGGCTGAGCAGCAGCCGCGCCGCGATCTCCCGGTTGGTGGCCCCTTCGGCCGCCAGCCGGGCGATGTGGGCCTGCTGCGCGGTGAGCGCCGCGACGCCGGCCTCCGCGCGGAACGCGTCGTCGCCCGACCCGGCGGCGCGCAGCTCGGCGCGGGCCTGGCCGGCCCACGGTGCCGCGCCGTAGCGTTCGAAGATCCGCAGCGCGGCGCGCAGGTGCTCGCGGGCGGCGCGGGGCCGCCGCCCCCGCCGCAGCCGGTGCCCGTAGAGCAGCTCCGTGCGGGCGAGCTCGAACACGGCGCCGGCGGCCTCGTGCAGGCGCAGCGCCTCGGCGAAGTGCTCCTCGGCCTCGGCGTCGCCGCCGGCGAGCAGCGCCCGGCAGCGCCGGGAGAGCGCCCGCGGCCAGGGGCCGGCTCCGGGGCCGTCCGTCCAGCGGCCGAAGGGCTCGAACGCCCGCGCGGCCCGGTCGTGCTCGCCGGTGCGCACCAGCGCCTCGACCAGGTGCGGGACGGCGAGCAGCCGCGCCGGCGGGTGGGCGAGCCCGGCGCCGCCGGGCAGGGCGAGGCGGGCGGCGGCGTCGGCCGGCCGGTCCGCGGCGAGGTCCAGGCAGGCGGGCGCCCACGAGCCGAGCGCGGCGGCGCGGGCGAGGCCGAGCCGGTCGGCGGTACCGGCCAGCCGCTCCAGGTGGCCGCGCGCGGTGTCGCCGTCGCCGTTGAACGCGGCGGTGAGCGCGAGCGTGGCGTGGTGCTCGGCGGCGTGGCCGTGCAGGCGGGTCGCCCGCGCGAGGCGCAGCCCGTCGTGGCATGCGGCGATGGGCGCCGGCGGGTGGCCGAGCAGTGCCTCGCAGCGCCCGGCGACCATGAGCGCGAACGACTCGGCGGGCGCGTCGCCGGACCTGCGGGCGGACGCCACGGCCCCGGCCGCCAGGGCGCGGGCGGCGGCGCCGTCGCCGAGCGCGAACGCCGAGAGCGCCGCCCACGTGCCCGCAGCGGGGTCGGTGACGTCCGCGCCGAGGCCCGCGGCGCGGCCGAGCCGGTCCGCCGCCTCGCGGTACCGGCCGCGGATCGCGGCCGCGACGCCGGCGAGGTGGTCGAGCATCAGCCGGGTGCGCGGGGCGGGCCGCGCGAGATCGAGGGAGGCGGCGCGGCCGGCGACCTCCAGGTAGGCGCGGTGATCGCCGGACGCGTCGGCGGCCTCGGCCGCCCGCATCAGCGCGTGGAGCGCGGCCTCCGGGTCCCGTCCGGCGAGCCCTTCGGCGGCGTCGCGCAGCATCGGCAGCGCCGCCGCGGGGGACCCGGCCGCCGCCTCGATCCGGCCGCGGAGGCCGGCGGCGCGGGCGGCATGCGTTCCGTCGCGGCCGGCCGGGCGGACGTGCCGGAGCAGGGCGCGGGCCCGCCGCGACCGCCCGCTCGCCCAGGCGTCGCCGGCGGCGGCCAGGTAGCGGTCCGTCCGGGTGCCCTGGTCGGTGGTCAGCGCGGCGGCGCGCTGCCAGGAGCGCCAGGAGTCGGCGTACCGGCCCGCCGAACGCGCCGCGTCGGCGGCGTCCGCCAGTTCGGCGGCGAGCGCGTCGTCGGGCTCGCCGGACACGGCCGCGCGGTGCCAGAGCCGCCGGGGGCGCTGCCATTCCTGGACGAGCGCGGCGGCGAGCAGCGCGTGCGCGTCCTGCCGCTCCTCGCGGGACGCGTCCGCCCACAACGAGGACCGGACGAGCCGGTTCCGGACCGTGACGCCCTCGCCCTCGAACCGCAGCAGCCCCGATTCGCGGGCCGCGTCCAGGTCGCCGGCGCCGATGCCGTCCGCCCGCGCGGCCCGCGCCACCGTCGCGGCGCCGAGCCATTCCTCCGCCGCCGCCATCAGCACGAGCCGCCGCGCCCCGGCCGGGAGCCGCAGGTAGCGGCGGCGGTGCAGGGCGCGCAGGGTGCTGGCGGCCGGGAGCGCCCGCGGTGGCGGCGCGGCCCCGGACAGCTGCCCGGGCGTCAGCGCGGCGGCGAGGTCGCGGATCGCGAGGGGCCGCCCGCAGGCCAGGTCGACGACCTCCTCGGCGAGGTCGCCGCGCGCCGCGCCGTCGCAGGCCCCGTCGAAGGCGTCGCCGAGCGCGTCGCGTAACACGCGGCGGCTCGCGTCCTCGTCCAGCGGCGCGAGCCGGAGCCGGTGGATCCCGGCGAGCCCGCCGGGGTCCCGGCGGCCGTCGCGGACGGCGAACAGCACCGCCACCGGCTCGTCCTCGACGCGTCGGGCGGCGAACGCCAGCGCCTCCAGCGAGCCCCGGTCGAGCCATTGGACGTCGTCCGCCCAGCACAGCACGGGACCGTTCCGGGCGGCCCGGCCCAGTAGCTCGCACACCGCCGTGAAGAGGACGAACGGCTCGGCCCGCGGCGCGCCGTCCAGGATCGTCGCGAGAGCGCCCCGGTGCGCCGGCGGCAGGTGCGCGACCTCGCCGGCCAGGGGGCGCAGCAGCCGGTGCAACCCTGCGTAGGGGACGGCGGTCTCCCCGGGGACGCCGGTCGTCCCGAGCACCCGGAACGCCTTTCCCTTCCGGGACCCGGACGTGCGCACGGTGGGTTCTTGCACGGTGGCTCTCCGCACAGCGGCCTCCAGCAGCGCCGTCCGGCCGACCCCGGCGTCCCCGGCGATCGCCAGGGCGCCGCCGTGCCCGTCCCGGGCCCGGTCGAGCGTCTCCTCGATCGCCTGGAGCTCGCGTTCACGTCCGTGCAGGCGTTCTCGCAGCGGTTCGTGTGCCATGCGGGTCCCTCCTCGACGGGAACCGACCCCGCCCGCGGCCGTCCGGCCTTATTGGACGAGATCTCAAAAGGGAAGGGGCCCATAGAGCACCACGGGGACCCGCCACCGGTCCAGAGCCGGTCCCCGTTTCGGGGCCGCGGCGCAATCCGGGCGGGGGCCGATTGTGAGCGGGCACAGTCCCGGCGTCCCGCGATGGCCCGCCCGTCCCCCGCGATGGCACGATGAGGCCCCTGCGTTGTGCTGGAGGTGCCGCCGATGACGGGAGGACGATCCGGGACGGCCGGGCAGGTCGACGCGGACCGCACGATCATGCGCAAGGCGGTGCTGCGCCTGGCCGACCGGCTGCCCGATCTCGCGGACCGGCTCACCGCCGAGATCCTGTCGGGGGACCGCGGCGACCGCGACGACCCGTACCGCGGCGACGTCTGGGAGATGTGCCACACCGGGTACGGGCACGGCCTCGACACCATCCTCGACCCGGACCGGGGCCGCGCCGACCTGGAGTGGGCGCGGCGGCTCGGGCAGCGCCGGGCCCACCAGGGGCAGCCGCTCGACCAGCTGCTGCGCTCCTACCGGCTCGCCGGGCGGGTGTTCTGGGAGGCCGTCGTCGAGGTCGTCGGGCGGCACGACCCGGAGAACCTCCCGGCGCTGATCCGGCAGGCGACCCGCATCTGGGACACGATCGACCAGCAGTCCGGCGCCGCGGCCGCCGCGTACCACCGCACCGAGCTGGACCTGGCGCGGCGCAGCGAGGAGCGCGTCCAGGCGATCGTGGACGCGCTGCTGGACGGGCAGGGCGCCGACGGCGGGCTGCTCGCGACCGCCACGTCCGTCCTCGGCCTGCCCGCGACCGGCCGCTACGCCGTCGTCATGCTCGGCGCGGAGGGCGGCTTCGGCGACGGCGCCGACCGGCGCCCCGGCGACACGGGCGGGATGCGGTTCATCTGGCGGCTGCGCACCGACGCCCAGGTGGCGCTGGTCGCGCTCGGCGCCGCCGGACTCGACGAGCTGGTCGCCGCCGTCCACCCCTACGCGCGCTCGCACGCCGGCGTCAGCCCGGTCGTCGGCTCCCTGGCCGAGCTCGGCGGCGCCCGCTGGTTCGCCGAGCTGGCGCTGCGGACGTGCCGCGGCCCCGGCAACCAGATCGCCCGGCTGGACCGCCGGCTCCCCGACGCCCTGGTGCTGTCGCAGCCCCGTCTCGCCGGCCGGCTCGGGCACGTCGCGCTCGGCGGCCTGGCGGAGGTGGAGCCGGGGTTCCGCGACGCCCTGCTGGCGACGCTGGAGACCTGGCTGGAGTGCGAGGGGTCCGCGGCCCGCGCGGCGGACCGGCTGTTCTGCCACCGCAACACCGTCCTCAACCGGCTCCGCAAGATCGAGCAGCTCACCGGGCGGACGCTGGCCCGCCCCGGCGACCTCGTCGAGCTCGTCCTCGCGCTGAGCGCGCTCCGCCTCCACGGGGCCGGGGACGGTGCGCACGCGGAAGGGCCGCCCGCGCGCAACGGCAACGGGCGGCCCAGCCGGTGAACCGGGTCAGGAATTCGGGCAGGTGTCCCGGTACTCGGAGATGTCCGCGTCCTGGCCGGGCGGCGGGCACAGGAACTGGTCGTAGCGGGTGTCGTTGTCGATGTACCGCTTGAGCCAGGAGATGCTGTACTTCGCGATGGTCGTGTTGGAGATGTTCGGCGCGAAGTGGCTGGCGCCGTTCAGCTCCAGGTACGCCTTCTCCGACGACGCCGGGATGCTCGTGTAGAACGGCTCGGAGTGCGAGGCGACCGGCGCGACCGAGTCCGCCTCGGCACCGACGATCATGGTGGGGACGCGGACACCGGAGAAGTTCTTCTGCAGGTCCCAGGGCGTCAGCGGGATCGCGGCCTGGAGCTGCGGGCGCTCCTCGGCGGCCTCCAGCGAGCCGCCGCCGCCCATCGAGTGGCCCATCACCCCGAGCCGGGTCGCGTCGATCCGGGACCGCACGCTGCTGCGCTGGGTGAGGTAGTCGAGCGCGGTGAGCATCTGCCGCGCCCGGCTGCTCGGCTGGTCGAGGCGGGTGTTGGTGTCGATCGTGAAGATGACGAAGCCCTGCGAGGCGAGCCGCGGCCCGAGCCACGCCATGCTGCTCTGGTCGGCGGTGAAGCCGGGCGTGACCACGACGGCGCCGAACGTCCCCTCGGCGGTGCTCGTCGGGTAGTAGATCGTCCCGCCGCCGAAGCCGGTCACGACCAGCGACGACACGCTCGTCTGCGAGGTCGCGAAGGGGCCGCGCAACGCCTCGATGCTCTGCTCGGTCGGCGCGGGTCCACGTTCGTAGGGGTTGTCGGCGGCCTGGGCGGCGGCCTGCGGGGCGGCGAGGGCGCCGGCGGTCAACGCCGCGGCGACCAGGGTCTTCGCCGCGCGGGCGGTGAGGGGGTGCACGTCGGTTCGCTCCTGTTCGGGGGGCGGAGCCGAGGGCCGGCTCCGGGACGCGCACATTCTCGGCACGCGCCCCGGCGCCGGACATCGGCGAAATCGCCGGTCATCCCGTCAAGGCGTCCCTGACCAGCCGGTTCACCGTCCGCGCCCCGGCCGTCTGCGCGGCCTGCTCACCCCGGAGCATCACCGTCCAGGACGCGTTGCCAGGCTCTCCGGTAGAGGCCGTCCGCGGGCTCGGCCGGCACGATGACCCCGAGCGGTGACTCCAGGCCCTTGAAGCCCGCGGTCAGACCGAACAACGGGACCTTCCAGGACTCCAGGGGAAGGTGCGGGCTCTTCAGGGCCTCCCAGCCGCCCGGCAGGAAGAGCGAGCGGCCGGCGCGGGTGCGGCGCCCCTGGACCACCAGATCCGTCGCGGCCAGCTCGGCTCGCGCGGCCTTGAGCCGGGCCGGCTTCCAGCCGGTCCACCGGGCGGTGTTCCTGTCGGTCGGGTCCGGCATCGCCAGCAGCATCAGGTAGACGCCCGCGGCGTCCTCGCTCAGCCCGCGGGCCGCGGCGACGTCGGCGACGAGGGCGGGCACGGAACGCGTGGGGTCCTGCGGCCACCAGGTGCCGTCCTTGCCCCGCTCCCCGGCGGCCGGGTCGCCCGGCTCGGCGATCAGCGCGGCGAAGACCGGACTGAAGGCGCGGCGGACCGCTTCCCCGATCGGCAGCGGTCTGGCCAGCTTCTCCTCGATCTCCCGCAGGAGCGACAGATGCGGGTCGGTACCGCCGGCGTCCAGCAGGTCCGTCCGCAGGAGAGGTCTGGCGACGATCTGGCTGTGCTCGTCCCAGGGAAGGTCCCGGATGATGACCGCGCCGTACCGTTCCCAGCCCTCACCGGTCTCGGCGGGTGGTCCCGCGGCCTTCCGGAACGCGCCGGCGTGGACGTTCGGACCGAGCCCGATCAGCATGCCGGGGGCGGCCAGCCGGTCGCGGACCAGGCCGAGCGCCGTGGGCAGCGCCGCTCGCAGAGGATCCCCGGCCGCCAGCCGGTGGGCCAGCCAGCCCGCCATCGCGGCGGTTCCGACCAGGACGCCTCCGGTGAAACCGGTCTGGTCCCGGTCGGCGCAGACCGCCTTACCGTCCTTCACCGTCCAGCTCAGGTCGCGGGTCAGCTCGGGCGCCCCGGTGGGATCGAGTGCCGCCCGCAGCGCCGCGACCGGGGCCAAGGCCTGCTCCCCGAACCCCCAGTACACGTGCGGCATGGCGCGGGCGCCCTCGGTGACCAAGGCCTCGGGAACCGGCGTGCGGCGCCCGACCCGGGCGTTCCAGACGGCCGCCGCGGCGGCCACGTCGGGACCTTCGGTCCACAGCCGCACCGGGTCCGCCGGGAGCAGCGCCGAGACGACCTCCGCGGGGATCCCGCGAGGAGCGATCAGCCCCAGGTCTTCGCGGGCCACCTCGACGTCGGCCGCCTTCACCTTGAGCAGATCACGGAAGCCCTCCGCCGGGAGGCCGGCCACGACCAGCCGGGCGAGCGTCGAGGAGACTCCGGTCAGCTCGGCGAACTCGTCGGCGGCCGACTCCCGCCAGGGGAGCTGTCCGTGCTCCGACCATGCGGCGAGGAACGCCCGGAGCCAGCCCGGCTCACGGTCCGCGCCGAGCGGCTCCGACGCTTTCACGATGTACGGGGCGGGAACCTCGAACCGGCCCGCCGGATCGTGGAACAGCGCGACGAAGTCGCACCCGTACTCGTGCCTTCGCGGGCCACGTGCCGGGTTCTTCGGTTCCAGGACGGCCAGGAATGCGCCGCCGTCCAACGGCAGCACTCCGCGGAGGCGGTCATCCCAGTCGTTCCAGGAATCACCGCAGGCCGCGGCCATTGTGTCCGCGTCGAGGTGCAGCTCGAACCGGCGCCAGCGACCGGCTCGCGCCGAGTCCAGCCCCAGGTGGCTCACCATGGTCAGCAGGCGGCGCAGCGCCTCCTGCTCCTTGGCGGGTGTGGTCGCCGCCGCGGCGCGCAACGCCACCGCGGCACATGCGCCGAGCAACCGGCCCCACCGGACGGAGGAACTGCGCAGTCCAGGCTCGCCGATGTGGAGCCGCGCGCCCGCGGAGCCCGCAGTCCTCCCGTCGCGCAAGGCCTGGTGCAGTGCGCGGAGCTGCGGCAGCGCCAACACCACTCCGGAGATCCCGAGGAAACCGCCCCACGTCGTGTATTCACTGAGGTAGAGGCCGCTGAGCGCGCTCCCGAGCAGATCGTCGGTCGGGTCGGTGCGCGGATCTCCGAGCTCATCGGCGGGCCGGTCGGCGCCGAGCCGCTCGGCGACCCCGCCCACGGCCGCCTGCCGCTCGGCGGTGAACCGTGCGATCCGGGCCACTCCGGCCGCCAGCGTGTCGTCGCCGATTCTCGGGACCAGTGCGCGGACCGTGGCCGCCAGGTCCTCGTCACCGGCCCTGTCACCGGCCCTGTCACCTGTCATGGCGGCCTTCAGCAGTGCGGACGCGGTCTCGTGGTCGATCTCGCGCAGCGCCGCCGAGCCCTCCGGGTCGCGAGGCCGTAGCTGGTGCCAGTGCGCGGTCGGCGGCAGCACCGGGCCGTCCACCCCGGGCATCCGGCTGGTCAGCGTGACCGTCCCGTCCGGGTCGACCAGACGGACGCCCTCGCCCTCGACGACGCCCTGGACCAGGATCCGGAGCCGGTCGTCTCCGGGCAGGGCCAGGGCTCCGAACGGGTGACGGCCTATGTTCACGTCCGAGACCGTGGGACGCATGGTGACGCGACGTCCGGCGAGGTCCTCCGCCCGCAGTGAGCCGTCCGGCAGCTCCGTCACCCGCCAGCCGAGCAGCCCGTCCACCGGCACCCCGAGCGGCGTGGGCTCGCTGGACGGAGCGGGGCGCAGCCAGCTGTTCTTCGCCTGCAGCACGCCTCCGTCGCTCTGGTCGGCCAGAAACGCGGGAAGGTCCGAATCTTTTCGGGCGCCGGTGACGGGGTCGTACGAGAGCCACTTCGCACCGTCCAGGACCCAGAACGCCTTCCCGTCGCTGATCACTTGCTTCTCATCCGGCACGGCGGTGCCGCCGGGGAACAGCGTCCCGCCGCCGGTGGTCCGTCCGCCGCCCGGCAACGGCAGCGTGACCGTCCCAGATCGTCGTGACCACTCATCGGAGTCACCCTCCAGCGGCCGCGGCTCGGGGTCGCCTTCCCGGGCGTCGTCGGCGGAGTGCCAATAGCCGACGAGACCGCCCGTACGGTCCTTCCAGAAGACCAGCAGGGCGCCGTCGACGAAATGGAATCCGGGCGAACCCCACCTCTCGTTCTCGGCGGGGAGCCGGAGGGGGTGGCGGAGCACGCGGCCCTCCGCGCCGATCACCCATGCCTCGGACGTGCTCGCGACGATCAGATACGGCCAGGCGTCCACCATGACGGGCCTGGCCCGCTCCGGTGTCGAGGTCGCCGCCACGGCCTCGTCGAAGGCCGGCCAGCACAGCTCCTCGAACAGGCCGGCCCGCAAGGTCCGGGCGAGTTCGGGGGCGAAGTCGGCCGCCGCCGCCTCGGCGACGTCACCCGCGACGAGGGCGAGGACGTCCGGCGGCAGCCAGCGCAGCACCCGCTGCGCGGCGGTCATCCCGGGCAGGCTCCCGGAGCGGGACCGCCGCGTCAGGTCGCGTGCCCACGCGGTCAGCATCCGCCGCCCGCCGGGGGACGCGGCCAGGGTGCGGACGGCGTGCAGATCACGGTCGTCGTCGTAGAAGCCGTCGGCGGTCCTGCGGAACGCCGCGGTGAACCGGGGATCGGCGGCCAGGGCGAGGAGGTCGCGCCGGGCGTCGCCCCTGGCCCACCGGCTCAGCTCAAGCCGCGTGTCGTCCCGGGGATCGGCGACCGGCACGTCGAGCGCGAGGAGGAGGTCCAGCAGGTCCACGTCGTGCGCGAGCGCCTGCGCCATCGCGACGGCACGGCCGGCCGCGGCGAGCTCGGCACGCAGCCGCCCCGCCACTCGCTCCACCAGGGCGTGCAGCCCCGGCAGCCGGGGATCGGCGCCCCAACCGGTGCCCCACGCCGCGAGGGTCCGGTCGAGCCAGCCCGCGGTCCCGTCGGACGGCCGTTCCACGTCCGACACCTCCGCGCCGTCGCCGAGCCCGGCGGTGGCACCCGACTCCTCCAGCAGGGCCGTCCACTCGATGAGGAGGGCCCGGATCTGGTCGCCGTTCATATCGGGGTGCCATCTGGGGGTCAGGTTCAACAGCGCCCCGCGCACCGTGGGATCCCGGCGGGCGAGTTTCACCAGGGCCGGCCGATGCGCGTTCCACCAGCCCGCCGGCGCCCTGATCACCGCCGGCCGCGTGAGCATCTCGGCCAGGTACGCCTGCTCGCGCGCGGCCTGGTCGCCGGCCGCCCTGGCCAGCCGGCGCACGGCGCCGGCCATCTGCGCGGACGGCGCCGTCCCCGCCTCGGTGCGCCGCACGCACAGTCGGGCGAACCTGCGAAAGGCCTCATCCGGCGGGAGCCGGTCGGACAGCTCCCGCGCGTACTCGGCCACCGCCTTGGCCGGTAGCGCGTCGGCCACCGCGAACTCCAGGAAGACGTCGTCCACATGGTCGTGGTCGACCTCCAGCCCGTGTTCCGCCTCGGCCTGGCGCGCGGCGGCGAGCATCTGGGCGGCGTAGGTCTGGTGCCGGGTGGACAGGAACGCCCGCGCCGCGTGCTCGTAGAAGGCCGGCAGGACGACCGGGGTCGCCCGGGCCAGCTCCGCGGCGATCCGCCGGTAGGTCTCCAGCGCGCTCTTCGGCCTGTTCCAGGCCCGGCGGCGCGCCGTCTTCAGATCCGCTTCCAGATCGGGAAGCAGGGTGAGCACGCGCGTGACGTCCGCGGCATGGTTCAGCCGCACCCACTCAAGGAAATCCATGGCTCGCGTACCCATTACGGATGCCCCCGATGCCACGTGGTGCCGGGCAGCCGCCCCTCCACCTGGGCGGCGAACTCCGCGAAGTTCTCGCCCGTGAGACGGTCCTGCCAGGCCACCAGGATCTCGCCGAGGACGGCGAGATCGTTGTCCGGCGGTGTGTAGAGCCATCCTTCGCCGGCTTCTCCCGCTCCGTACGGACGGAGGTTGACGTAGATCTCCATCCCGGGGACGCAGGGGTCGCCCGCGAGCAGCCGGCCCGCCCGGCACGGGTACTCCAGTCCCATGAAGCCGCCATGCGGGTCGGGGCGCCAGCCGGCGCGCCGCAGCACGTCGGCCAGGCGCGAGTCCATCACCCGTGCTTCCTCGCCCGGTTCCGGCCAGGGGTCGACGAGCTTGGTGAAGCGGTCGTCGGCCCGCAACGCCGCGAAGTCGTCGTCGTCGAGGATCTCGTCGCGCAGCGAAGGGTTGAGGTCCAGGGTCCGCTCGATGTCGGCGAGGGCGGCGTCCGCCCGTCCTGTCAGGGCGTAGGCGCAGGCACGCGTGTAGAAGGCGTCCGCGTGGTCGGGCATGAGCCGTATCGCCTGCGCGGCCGCCGCGATCGATTCTTCGTGGCGGCCGAGTTTCACCGCGTCGAGTGCGCGTTCGTACCAGCCGGGGCCGTATTCGGGAAGTGTCGTGGTGAGTTCTGTGAGTACGGCGAGGGCCTCGTCCCGCCGCGCCGAACGCCACAGGAGCGATGCGAGCAACAGCAGAGCCGGGCCGGCGGCGTAGCCGAGCCGGACGCATTCGCGCAGCGAGCGGTCGGCCTCGTCGGGGTAGGAGGCACCGATGATGAGGCCGCGCTGGTAGTGCGCCGGCCCGTGCCGCGGGTCGCGCCGGATCGCCTCCTGGAGGTCGGCCAGTGCGAGGTCCGGACGGTCCTCGGCGCGAGCCGCGAGCCCGCGCTCGAACCACAGGTCGGCTCCGGCGTCCGGCCGGTCGGCGATCAGCTTGTCGAGATGTGCGAGAGCGCGCGGCATCGGTGTCGGCGGCTCGTTGCGGTCCGTCACGGAGATGCTGATGGCACGCGGTTCACCATCGTCCCGCAGGAGGAAGACCGGGCAGCACAGCGTGAGTGCTCTGACCAGGTTCCCCAGCGTCCCGGCGGCGACCGCGTCGCGATGCCGGTCGATGACATCGAGCGCCATCGGCAGAGCGCCGCGGTCTCCCCGGCCGGAACGCAGGTCCAGGACGTCGAGGACGAGGACCGGGTGCGGGCCGAAGTCGGGCGAGTCACCGTCACCGAGCGCGATGTCCAGGACCAGCGCCTCCGGGATCGCCCGGAAGCCGTTGAGCGCGTGGTCGCAGCGCAGCGTCGCCCCGTACCGGTTGCGCGCCCCCATGCTGAGCGCCGAGACCGGCGGTCCGGCCACGGCCGTCCAGCCCGCGCGGCCGAGACGATCTCCGACCATCCGCGTGCGCGTCTGGGCCCCCGGCGGCGGAGCCGCCGGACCGCGCGCGGTGCCGATCCGGACCCAGTCATCGTCCTCGTCGGAGAAGTACACCTTCGGATAGTCGGCCACCAGTTCGTCGGTGAACTCGCGCAGCGCGTCGGCGGTGATATGCCCCTGCCAGCGGCGCAGCACCCCGATCAGGCGGTCGGCGTCTTCAGGCCGTTCCAGTCCGGCGACGTTCAGCAGTGCGTACTGGTCGTCCGACGAGATCCGGACCCGGGTCTCGTCCCGGTTGCACCGGCCCACGCTCAACCGCACCGGACCGTTCTCGACGAAGAAGCTCTCGGCCAGGTCCATCAGGACGGCGTCGTCCGGAGTCCGGCGCCAGCCGGCCGGGATGAGCTCGCGGTGCAGCCGGTCCTCCACCGGATCGGCGTACCTGACGTCGTCGATCCCCTGGTCCTCGTTCCGAGCGGAGTCGAAGGGGGAGGCCGGGGCCTCCTGCTCGCCGGGATCCGGGGTGTCGTCGCCGAACGGCACCAGCCGGTTGTGCGCGTCGAGGGTGAACACCGAGGACGTGTGCATCAGTGCCGCCATCATCGCGGGCGGCACCTCGTCGGGCGCCTGCTGCTGCCCCCACACCAGCCCGGCGAGCACGTCGGACAGCCGGTCCGCCCTGTCCCCGCCCGTCAGACCGAGGAAGTCCACGACCAACCGGAGCTCGCCCTCGGGCAGAATGAAGTTCACTTCGAGGAACTCGGGCAGCTGCCCGCCGTCGACGATGACGTAATTGCAGCTGATCGCGGTACCCGAGCCGCGAAGTGTCAGCTGCGCCACCCAGCTGGTGGAGATGCCGGCATCCCACAGCGTGGTGTCGGAGGCCCAGCCGGCACCGGTGAGCGTGTCGATGATGATGCTTCGCCGCTTCCGCTGGTCGGGAAGCAGGTCGTTAGCCGAAGGCATGGAGGAGCCTTTCGTGTGGTGTGTCCGCGCAGGGGGGCCTGCGCTGCCGCTGCCGACACCAGGGGGATCGGTCCAGCGGGGGCCGAACGCTGGACCGAACGTTCTTTCTCGGGGTGATGACGCAGAGTGTCCGCTTTGGCGAGCTTTAGTGATCTTAGGGGGAGCGGGACGTAGTTGATCAAGATTCGCGCTCATCGGCGCACGGAGCGCTCCCGGCGCCGGCCGGCCGGTCTGCCAGCGGTCTGCCAGCGGTCTGCCAGGCCCCCTTCCGAGACTTGGAGGCGGAGAAGGGAGACCACCATGGACGACGTCCTCATCATCGGAGCCGGGCCGACCGGCCTCACCCTCGCGGTGGACCTCGCCCGCCGCGGCGTCCGCCACCGGATCATCGACCCGGGCGCCCGCGCGGGGTCGCGCGGGAAGGGGCTCCAGCCCCGCACCCTGGAGGTCTTCGACGACCTCGGCGTGATCGGCGCGGTGCTCGACGCCTGCGGCCCGTACCCGCCCCTCCGCGCCTACGCGGGCGCGGAGGTCGTGTGGGAGGGGGAGATGGGCGAGCGGAAGGAGCCCTCCGACGCCGTTCCTTACCCGAACGGCCTCATGGTGCCGCAGTGGCGCACCGAGGAGATCCTCCACGCCCGCCTGGAAGAGCTGGGCGGACGGGTGGAGCCCGGCGAGCTGGCCGGCTTCACCCAGGACGACGACGGGGTGACCGCCGTCCTCACCGACGGCACGACCCTGCGCGCCGCCTACCTCGTCGGCGCGGACGGCGGTGGGAGCGCCGTCCGCAAGACCCTCGGCATCGCGTTCGAGGGCGAGACCCGCGAGCAGGAGCGGATGCTCATCGGGGACGTGCGGACGGCCGACCTCGACCGCGACCACTGGCACATGTGGGCCGACATGCGGACCCGGCAGCTGCACGTCGGGCTGTGCCCGCTCGCCGGCACGGACGACTTCCAGTTCACCGCGCCTCTTCGGCCCGACGAGGACCCGGAGCTCACCCTGGCCGCCTACCAGAAGATGCTGGAGGAGGGCAGCGGCCGGACCGACATCCGCCTGACCGACCTCACCTGGAGCTCCGTCTACCGGGTCAACATCCGCATGGCCGAACGGTTCCGGGCCGGCCGGGTCTTCCTCGCCGGCGACGCCGCCCACGTCCATTCGCCGGCGGGCGGGCAGGGCCTCAACACCGGCGTCCAGGACGCCTACAACCTGGGCTGGAAGCTGGCCACCGTCATCAAGGGCGGCCCGTCCGCGCTCCTCGACACCTACGAGGAGGAGCGCCTGCCGGTGGCCGCCGGAGTGCTGGGTCTCAGCACGAAGCTCTACCAGAAGGCCGTCGAGGGACAGGCGGACGCCCTCGAACGCGGCGAGGAGACCCGGCAGCTCCTTCTGGCCTACCCGGACAGCTCCCTCGCGGAGGGCCCGCTCGGCGGCACCCGCGCCGCCGACGCCGTCCTGCGCGACGGGTCCGGAACCCGGGTCCGCCTGCACGACCTGCTGCGCGGCCCCCACGCCACCGTCCTGGCCTTCGGTGTGGACGTGGGCATCGAGCACCCGGACGTCCGCGTCGTCACGGTCGGCGGGCCGGGCGGCCACACCGACCCCGGCGGCGGGCTCCGGGACGCGTACGAGGGAGCCGAGGCCGTCCTGATCCGCCCGGATGGCTACATCGCCCGCACCGGCGACGCCGCCGCGGTCCGGGCCCACCTGGCGCGCCTCACCGCGTGACCCGCTCCGGTACCGCGACCGGCCGCGAGCGCCGGGTCAGGCGCGGGCCCGGGTGGTGCCGCCGTTGACGTGCAGGATCTGGCCGACGAGCGTCGGGAGCCGCTCGTCGGCCAGGAACGCGATCGCCGCCGCGATCTCCTCGGGCGTCGCGATGCGGCCGAGCGGCACCCGGGCGGCGTACCGGTCGCGGATCTCCCCGACCGTCACCCCGGCGAACTCCGCGTCCACCTCCAGCCGGGGGGTGTCGATCACGCTCGGCGCGACCGCGTTCACCGCGATGCCGAGCGGGGCCAGCTCCCGCCCGAGCGACTTGGCGAGCGCGACGATGCCGGCCTTCGCCGAGGAGTAGGCGGTCGCGTGCGGCCATCCGATCAGCCCCCACTCCGACGCGACGAACACCATCCGGCCGCCGCCGCGCTCCACCATCCCCGGCATGACGGCCTGCGCGCACGCGAACGTCCCGCCGAGGTCGACGTCGATGGCGCGCCACCAGCCGGCGAGGTCGTCGATCTCGGTGAACCGGGCCATCGTCATCTGCGCGGCGCCGGTGACGAGGAGGCCGACGTGCTCGCCCGTCTGGCGTTCGAGCCGCTCGACCATCGCGGTCACCGCGCCCGGGTCGGACACGTCCGCGGGCACCGCGACACCGCCCAGCTCGGTGGCGAGGGCGGCGACGTCGCGGCCGGGCCGGTCGTTGAGGGCGACCAGATGGCCGCCGGACGCCAGCCGCCGCGCGACGGCCTGCCCGAGCCCGCCGCACGCCCCGGTGATCAGTGCGACGGTCATCAGATCACCGCCCCGGCGTTCGGGGAGAGGATCTCGCCGGCGCAGTACGTCCCGTCCTCGATCAGGTAGGCGGTGGCGAGCGCGATCTCCTCCGGGGCCGCAAGCCGCCCGGTGGGCAGGGTCTGCAGGAAGGACGGCCTGCGCCACGGCGAGTCGGACGCCAGCAGCGGCGTGTCGGTCGGGCCGGGCGCCACCGCGTTGACCCGGACGCCGGACGGCGCCAGCTCGGCGGCCAGCGACCGGACGAACCCGATCATCGCGCCGGTGGCGGCGGCGTAGTGGGCCTCGGCGTGCCCGCCGCCGACGGCCAGGTCGGAGACGACCGCCACGACGGTGCCGCGGCCGCGCTCCACCATCCCGGGCGTCACGACCCGGCACACGTTGACCAGGCCGCCGAGGTGCACCCGCAGCATCCGGCGCCAGTCGGCCCAGGCGATGTCGGACACCGGGACGATCGCGTAGTGCCCGGCCCCGCAGACCGCCGCCTCCACCGTGCCGAGCTCCCGCTCGATCCGCCGGACCGCCGCGGCCACCTGCGCCTCGTCCGCCACGTCCACGCTGACCGAATGGTCGGCCTCGAGGGCGGGACGCAGGTCCAGCCCGGCGGTCCGCCAGCCGCGCCCGGACAGCTCGCGCACCGTCGCGGCGCCGATGCCGCCGGCCGCGCCGGTGACGAGCACGACCCGTTCCCGCATCCGATCACCCGCCTCCCCCGACGTCCCGGGACATCCCGGAAAGCTCCAGGCAAACCCGGCATCACGCCAGGTGGCAAGGGTCGTGGGCATTTCTTGGCCGAACGCACCGCGCCACGCCCGGCCTTTCGTGCCGTTCTCCAAAAAGTCGGTCACGGGCCCGGGTCATCGCCGGGGCGGGGTGAGAAGGTGAGGCTGTGACCAGCGATCCCTTGGTGCCGCGCGTCACCGTCCGGCAGCTCTTGGCGGTGCCGCGCTTCCGGCTGCGCCTGGTCGCCGGGGAGGCCGGGCTCGACCGCCCGGTCCGCTGGGCGCACTCCACCGAGCTGCTCGACCCGGGCCCCTACCTGCGCGGCCATGAGCTCGTCCTGACGGCCGGCGCGTCGCTGCGGGACGCCGGCACGTGCGCCGCGTTCGCCGACTCGGTGAAGGCCGGCCGCGGCAGCGCGATCGGCTACGGCGTCGGCGACGTGGCCGACACCGTCCCCGAGGCGCTGTGCCGGGCCTGCGACCGCACCGGCCTGCCGCTGCTGGAGGTGCCGGCCGACGTGCCGTTCCTCGGCTTCACCGAGTGGTTCGCCGAGCAGGCCGCCTCCACCTCCGACGAGCGGCACGAGCGGGAGGAGACCGGGCGGCTGCTGCGCATGATCCGGGACGGGCTCGCCTCGGCCGAGACGCTCCGGGCGCGGATCGACGACGCCGGGCTCGACCCCGCGTCCCTGCTCGTGATCGCGATGGACAACGTCGAGGACGAGCTGCCGGGGGTGCTCGGCCTGGACGGCGACACCGCCCTGCTCATCACCAGCGACGCGCACGCCTGGTCCGAGCCCGCGGGCATCGGCAGCCCCGGCGGGCTGGAGCACCTGCCGGTCTCCCTCGCCGAGAGCCTCGCCGCGCTGGACGCCGCGCGCCGCTCCGGCGGGGTCGTGCACGCCTCCGACCTCGCCACCTTCCAGGCCCTGCTCGGCCGGCTCGACCAGGACCAGCTGGCCCCGTTCGTCGAGCAGATCGCCCGGCCGCTCGCCGACTACGACAGCGCGCACGGGACGCGGCTCGTCGAGACGCTCCGCATGTTCCTGGACATGGGCGGCGCGGTCGGCGCGACGTCCCGCGCGCTGTTCCTGCACCCCAACACGCTGCGCCACCGGCTCTCCCGGATCGAGGCGCTCACCGGCCGCAATCCGCTGCGGTTCGATGACCGGGTGGCGCTCGCGATCGCGGTGTGGGCGGGACGCTGAGGCCGTTTCTCCGGAAAAAGAGATCTTTTCGGGGTTTCAGGCCGCCGCGGTCGTCGCGCCCACCTGCCGTACCGCCCGCCGTGCGGAATTCAACAATGTCCCGAATGGCGCGGTGGACGGAGCCGAATATCGCTTTTTCCGCCGCCCCGGTCAAGCCCGGGCTAAGTTTGCGGAAGGCAGGAGTTCGCATCCCGGAAGGAGCGTCAGACCGATGGCGGATGTCACCCCCGGCCGCGAACAGGAATCCGATTCCAAGATCAATACTGACGTTCCGCAGTCGGCGCGCATCTGGAACTACTGGCTCGGCGGAACCGACAACTACGAGATCGACCGGATCGCCGGCGACCAGTACGTCGCGCTGTATCCGGGAATCGTGGAGATCGCCCGCGCGGGCCGCTATTTCATGGACCGCGCGATCCGTTTCCTGGCCCTCGACCGCGGGATCCGCCAGTTCATGGACTGCGGCACGGGGCTGCCCACCGTCGACAACACCCACGAGATGGCCCAGCGCGCCGCCCCCGACGCCAAGGTCGTCTACGTCGACAACGACCCGCTCGTCCTCGCGCACGCCCGCGCCCTGCTGACCGGCACCCCCGAGGGCGGCACCTCCTACATCGACTGCGACCTGCACGACCCGAAGACGATCATGAGCCGGGCGGCGGAGACCCTGGACCTCTCCCGGCCGGTCGGGCTGCTGCTGATCGGCGTCATGGGGCACATCGTCGACCCCGGCGAGGCCTACGGCGTCGTCCGCGGGCTGATGGAGCCGCTCGTGTCCGGCAGCTACCTGATCCTGCACGACTCCACCGACGAGGACGAGGCGTTCAACGCGGCGCAGCGCGCCTACGACGCGACCGGCGCGATCCCGTTCCGGCTGCGCGGCCCGGAGTTCATCCGCGGCTACTTCGACGGCCTGGAGATGGTCGAGCCCGGGCTGGTCACGAGCGGTGCGTGGCGCCCCGAGGTGGAGTCGATGGACATCGAAGATCTTCCGACTCTGTGCGCCGTGGCGCGCAAACCCTGACGCCGGGGACAGGTCGCAGACGGTCTTATTCCCGACGCGGAGCGTGAAGCTATAGTTGGAGCGGTCTTTCTCGCCATCCTCTGTTCGAGGAGTCCCCCCTTGGCCTCCGTCGCGACCACCGGCAGCCCGCAGTCGCCTTCGGCACGCGTCCGCTCGGCGCCCGCCCAGGGGGACCCGTTCGTCCCCCGCATGCTGCTCGGCCGGAGGCTCCGCGAGCTGCGCGAGGCGGCGCGGCTGTCCCGCCGGGACGCGGGACGGCGGCTGGACGGCTCCGAGTCCAAGATCACCCGGCTGGAGCTGGGCCGGACCGCGGCCCGTCCCGCCGATGTCGCCCGGCTGCTGGCGGTCTACGGCGCGGACGGCGACGAGCGCACCGTCCTGCTCGCGCTCGCCGAGCAGACCAGCGCCCGCGGGTGGTGGCACGACGACGGCGACATCGTCTCGCGCTGGGTCCGGCCCTACCTCAGCGCCGAGCAGTCGGCCAGGCTGGTCCGCACGTTCGAGTCGCAGTTCGTCCCGGGCCTGCTGCAGACCGAGGACTACGCCCGCACGGTGATCCGCCGCGCCTACCCCGAGCCGGAGGTCGAGCGGCGCGTCGCGTTCCGGATGCGGAGGCAGCGGGTCCTGCGGCGCCGGCCGCGCCCGCTCAACCTGTGGGTCGTCCTCGACAAGGCGGCGCTGTGGCGCCCGATCGGCTCGCCGGTGACGATGCGGGACCAGATCCGGCACATCGTCGAGATGTGCGCGCGCCCCAACGTGACCGTGCAGATCGCGCCGTACGGCATCAGCAGGCGGGTGGAGTGCGAGGGGCCGCTCACCCTCGTGCGATTCCCGCAGCAGGGGCTGCAGGACATGGTCTACCTGGAGCGCCCCGACAACGCCCACTACCCGGCCCGCCGCGCGGAGATCGAACGGTACTGGCACGTCTTCAACACCCTCGTGACGGAGGCGGCGCCGCCCGAGCGCACGCCGCACATCCTCGCCGAGATGCTCACCACCTACTGATTCGGGCATGCGCGGCGCCTGTCCGTAACCCCGCCCGTCCGCTCCCGCCCACTGCCTGCGGATTCATTGTTGTATGCCTGGATTGTCCGATAACAATGGGTGATCGGCGGAGCGGACGATCACATATTCCCGTCTGACCACTTCCGGCCTACATTGATAAATGCCGGCATTTCGGGAGGGTTCGCCCGGCTCATCGGGGACGTACGCCACAGGAGCCTCTCGATGGACACGTTTACCGGGTGACCGCCCGGATATCGGGCATCGATGTACGTCTCCGTGCCGCCACCGCCCCCGAAGGAACCACATGTCCGTCAGCGAGCGTTTGCGGAACGCCGACGAGGAGCGCCGCACCAGGGCCGAACTGCAGTCCCGGGAGAACTTCCCGGTCGCCACCCGGCTGCTCCCCGCGCGCCACCGCGAGCACCTGCTGAACGTGTACGGCTACGCCCGGCTGGTCGACGACATCGGCGACGAGGCGCCGCCGGCCGAGCGGGCGGAGTTGCTCGACCTGGTCGAACGCGATCTCGACCGCGTCTACGCGGGGACGGCGCCGGAGCTTCCCGTCATCCGCGACCTGGCCGGGACGATCGTCGCCCGCCGCATCCCGGCGGAACCGTTCCGCCGCCTCATCGAGGCCAACCGCAGGGACCAGACCGTCACCCGGTACGCCACGTTCGACGACCTGGTGGGGTACTGCGCCCTGTCCGCCGACCCCGTCGGGCACATCGTCCTGCACGTGTTCGGCGCCGCCACGCCGGCCCGGCTCCGGCTGTCGGACAAGGTGTGCACCGCGCTGCAGATCATCGAGCACTGCCAGGACGCCGGCGAGGACCACCGCAACGGGCGGATCTACCTGCCGGGCGACGACCTGCGCCGGTTCGGCTGCGTCGAGGCCGACCTGGCCGCGCCCGTCACCCCGACCCGCCTGCGCGGGGTCATCGCCCTCCAGGCCGGGCGGGCGAAGCGGATGCTGGACGAGGGGGCGGCCCTCACCACCGGGCTCCGGGCGTTCGCGCGCGTCGCCGTCGCCGGATACGTCGCGGGAGGTCTCGCCGCGATCGCCGGGCTGGAGCGCGACGCCTACGACGTCCTCGGCGGCCCGTCACGACCCCGTAAAGGGCGGCTGCTCGCCGAGTGGTCGCGGACCTTGGGAAGGAGATGAGAAGACCAGATGGACGCACCCACGGCCTACCGGCACTGCGAGAACGTCGTGCGTTCGCAGGCGCGCAACTTCTCTTACGGGATCCGGCTGCTTCCCCAGGGGAAAAGACGCGCGTTAAGCGCCGTCTACGCGTTCGCCCGGCGGATCGACGACATCGGCGACGACCACGCCGCGCCGGCCGCCGACCGGCTCGCCCTGCTGGCGGACGAGCGGGCCCGCCTCGCCGACCTGGACGCCCATCCCTCCGACCCCGTCCTGGTCGCGCTCGCCGACGCGGCCCGCCGCCATCCGATCCCGCTGGAGGCGTTCGGCGAGCTGATCGACGGCTGCGAGGCCGACGTCCGCGGCGAGACCTACGACACCTTCGACGACCTGCACTGGTACTGCCGCTGCGTCGCCGGCGCCGTCGGCCGCCTGTCCCTCGGCGTGTTCGGGACGCCCGACCCGGAGAGGGCCGTGCCCCGCGCCGACGCGCTGGGCGTCGCGCTCCAGCTGACGAACATCCTGCGGGACGTCCGCGAGGACGGGCTGAACGGACGCGTCTACCTCCCCGCCAAGGACCTGGTCCGGTTCGGGTGCACGCTGGAGCGGGACGCGTCCGGCCGCCTGACCGACGACCCGGAGCGGCTGGCGAACCTCGTCCGGTTCGAGGCGGCGCGGGCCGCCGAGTGGTACGGCACCGGCCTGGAGCTGCTGCCCATGCTCGACCGGCGCAGCGCCGCCTGCGCGGGGGCGATGGCGGGCATCTACCGGCAGGTGCTGAGACGCATCACCACCGACCCGCTGGCCGCGCTGGAGAAGCGCACGTCCCTCCCGGCCTGGGAGAAGGCGGCCGTGTCCGCCAGGGCGATGGCCGGGATCCGCAGATGAGCCCCCGGGACGGCACCGGGGGAGAGGTCGCGATCGTCGGCGGCGGCCTCGCCGGGATCACCGCGGCGCTGGCGCTCCAGGAGACCGGCGCGCGGGTCACGATCTACGAGGCGCGTCCCCGGCTCGGCGGCGCCACCCACTCCTTCACCCGGGACGGCCTGACCGTCGACAACGGCCAGCACATCTTCCTCAAGTGCTGCTCGGCGTACCAGGGGCTGCTGGCCAGGCTGGACGCGCAGGACCGGGTCCGCGTCCAGGACCGCTTCGACGTCCGCGTGCTCACCCCGGACGGCGCCGCCGGCCGGCTCCGCCGCGCCAAGGCCCCCGGCCCGCTGCACCTGCTGCCCGCCCTCGCCCGCTACGAGCTGCTCTCCTCGGCCGACCGGCTGCGCGCGACCCTCGCCTCCCTGGCCCTCGACCGCCTCGACCCGGCCGACCCGTCGCTCGACGGGATCCGCACGGGCGCCTGGCTGGCGCGCCACGGCCAGCGGCGGCAGGCCCGCGAGGCGCTCTGGGAGCTGTTCGTCACCGCCGCGCTCAACGTCCGGCTCGACGACGCCGCGCTCGGCCCCGCCGCCTTCGTGTGCAGGACCGCGCTCCTCGGCCGCCAGGACGCCGCCGACATCGGCGTCCCCACCGTCCCGCTCGGCGACCTGCACGGCACGATCCCGGCGGCGCGGATCGAGCGGGACGGCGGCCGGATCCGCCTCGGCGCCAAGGTCACGGCGATCGACGCGGGCCCGAAGCTCGTCGTGAACGGCTCCCCGGTCAGTGCCGACGCCGTCGTCGTCGCGGTGCCGCACCGGGCCGCATCGGCGCTCGTCCCCGAGGAGGCGTCCCCGGACCGGGGGAGCTGGGACGGTCTCGGCTCCAGCCCCATCGTCAACGTCCATGTCGTCTACGACCGGCCCGTCCTGCGCGAGCCGTTCGCCGCCGCGGTCGGATCGCCCGTCCAGTGGGTGTTCGACCGCACCGCGGTGAGCGGCCTCACCGGCGGCCAGTACCTCGCGGTCTCGGTCTCGGCGGCCGACCGCTGGATCGACACGCCCACCGCCGAACTGCGCGCGGTGTACCTCACCGCGCTGGAGCGGCTGTTCCCGGCCGCCCGCCGCGCCCGCGTCACCGACTTCTTCGCGACCCGGGAACGGCACGCCACATTCCGCCAGAGCCCCGGCAGCGGCGCGCTGCGCCCCGCGTCCGCGACCCGGCTGCCGTGGCTGTTCCTCGCCGGCGCGTGGACGGACACGGGCTGGCCCGACACGATGGAGGGAGCCGTGCGCAGCGGCCTCACCGCCGCCCGCCTCGTCCGGCGGCACCTGCAGCAGGCCGACACCGGCGGGGTGAACGGCCGATGACCACCGTCCCCGCCTCGATCACCGACGGGCGCGCCCTGGTCGACCAGGCCATGCGCGCCTCCGCGGAGCGGCTCGACCCGTGGACCCGCCGCGTCGTCGCCTACCACCTCGGCTGGACCGACGAGGACGGCAGGCCCGCCGCGGCCGGCGGCAAGGCGCTGCGCCCCGCGCTGGCGCTGCTGTCCGCGCGGGCCGCGGAGACCTCCTACGAGACGGCGCTGCCCGGCGCCGTCGCCGTCGAGTTCGTGCACGCGTTCTCGCTGCTGCACGACGACATCATGGACGGCGACCGGACCCGCCGGCACCGTCCCGCCGCGTGGACGGTCTTCGGCCCGTCCGCCGCGATCCTCGGCGGCGACGCGCTGCTGGCCCTGTCGGAGGAGCTGCTGCTCGACCAGCACACCCGGGGCGCGCACTGGGCGGCGCGCGCCCTGACCGCCGCCACCCAGCGGCTCATCTCCGGGCAGGCGCTCGACATCGGGTTCGAGTCCCGCGACGACGTGACCCTCGACGAGTGCCTGACCATGGCGGCGGACAAGACCGGCGCGCTGCTCGCCTGCGCCTGCTCGATCGGCGCCATGCTCGGTGAGGGCCCCACCCGCCTCGTCACCGCGCTGACCGGGTACGGCGCCGAGGTCGGGCTCGCGTTCCAGCTCGTGGACGACCTGCTCGGCATCTGGGGCAGCCCGGAGACGACCGGCAAGCCCGTCCTGTCCGACCTGCGGGCGCGCAAGAAGTCCCTGCCGGTGGTGTACGCGCTGACGTCCGGCCGGCCGGAGTCGCGGCGGCTCGCCGACATGTACGCGGACCCGGAGCCGCCGTCCGAGGACGCCCTGCGGGAGATGGCCCGGCTCGTCGAGGCGGCGGGCGGCCGGGACTGGGCCGCGGCCGAGGCGGACCGCCGCATCGCCGCCGCGGACCGGTGCCTCGACGACTCCGGCATGGACGAGGTCGTCGCCGCCGAGTTCCGCGACATCGCACGCTTCGTCACCTCCCGGGACCACTGACACGCCGGCGGACGAGAAGGGAAGCGCCGAATGACCACGACCGAAGTTCCCGGACTCACGGGCGCGGCCTCCGCCGCCGTCGAGGCCGCCCGCGACCACCTGCTCGGTCTCCAGTCGCCCGAGGGCTGGTGGAAGGCCGAGCTGGAGACCAACGTGACCATGGACGCGGAGGACCTGCTGCTCCGCGAGTTCCTCGGCATCGGCTCGGCGGAGGAGACCCGGGAGGCGGCCCGCTGGATCCGGTCCCAGCAGCGGGACGACGGCACCTGGGCGAACTTCCACGGCGGCCCCGCCGACCTGTCCACGACCGTCGAGGCGTACGTCGCGCTGCGGCTCGCCGGGGACCCGGTGGACGCCCCGCACATGCGCCGGGCCGCCGCCTACGCGCGGGAGGCGGGCGGCATCGAGGGCAGCCGCGTCTTCACCCGGATCTGGCTGGCGCTGTTCGGGCAGTGGTCGTGGGACGACCTGCCCGTCATGCCGCCCGAGCTGATGTTCCTGCCGAGCCGGGTGCCGCTGAACGTGTACGACTGGGCGTGCTGGGCGCGCCAGACGATCGTCCCGCTGACGATCCTCGGCTCGCTGCGTCCCGTCCGGGCCCTGCCGTTCGACCTTCCGGAGCTGCGCGCCGGGCGGGCGCCCGCGCGGGAGGCGACGGGCTGGGGGCGGGCCTTCAACGCGCTCGACCGCGTCCTGCACGGGTACGAGAAGCGGCCGGTGCGCCCGCTCCGGAGGGCCGCGATGCGCCGCGCGGCCGACTGGATCATCGCGCGGCAGGAGGCCGACGGCTGCTGGGGCGGGATCCAGCCGCCCTGGGTGTACTCCCTGATGGCGCTGCACGAGCTCGGCTACGGCCTGGACCACCCGGTCATCAAGCGCGGGCTGGAGGGGCTGGAACGGTTCACGATCCGGGACGGGAAGGGGCGCCGGCTGGAGGCGTGCCAGTCGCCGGTCTGGGACACCGTGCTCGCCGTGACCGCGCTCGCCGACGCGGGCGTCCCGCCGGACGACCCGGCGCTGCTGCGGGCGGCGCGCTGGATCGTCGGGGAGGAGGTCCGCGGGCCGGGGGACTGGGCGGTGCGGCGGCCGGACACCCCGCCCGGCGGCTGGGCGTTCGAGTTCGACAACGACGTCTACCCCGACACCGACGACACCGCCGAGGCGATCCTCGCGCTGCGGCGGGTGGCCCTGCCGGAGGCGGAGGCGCCGATCGAGCGGGCGGTCCGCTGGCTGAACGGCATGGCGTCGCGGGACGGCGGGTTCGGCGCCTTCGACGCCGACAACACCCGCGAGCTGTGCACCAAGCTGCCGTTCTGCGACTTCGGCGCCGTCATCGACCCACCGTCGGCCGACGTCACCGCACACGTCGTCGAGGCGCTCGCCCGGGAGGGCCTCGCGGAGTCGGCCGTGGTCAAGCGGGCCGTCGTGTGGCTGCTGAAGGCGCAGGAGCCGGACGGCTCGTGGTTCGGGCGCTGGGGCGCCAACCACGTGTACGGGACGGGCGGCGTCGTCCCGGCGCTCATCGCCGCCGGCGTCCGCCCGGACAAGCCCGCGATCCGGCGCGCCGTGGCGTGGCTGGAGGCGCACCAGAACGAGGACGGCGGATGGGGCGAGGACCTGCGCTCCTACGACGACCCGGCGTGGATCGGCCGGGGCGCGTCCACCCCGTCCCAGACGGCCTGGGCGCTGCTGGCCCTGCTCGCCGCCGGCGAGCGCTCCGCCGCCGTGGACGCCGGCGTGCGCTGGCTCGTCGACGACCAGCGCCCGGACGGGAACTGGGACGAGGACCACTTCACCGGCACCGGCTTCCCCGGCGACTTCTACATCAACTACCACCTGTACCGGCTGGTGTTCCCCGTCAGCGCCCTGGGCCGCTATCTCGGAGGTGCGACATGACGCGGCTCGTGGTGTGCGCGGCGCTCGGCATCGAGGCGCGCGCGCTCTCCCAGGACGGCGACCTGAACGTCGTCCGCATCGGGATGGGGCCGGCCAAGGCGCGGTCGGCCGCCGGGCGCCTGCCGGAGTTCGGCGCGCTCGCCGTCGTGGGGTGCGGCGGCGCGCTGGACGACCGGCTGCGTCCCGGCGACCTGTTCGTCGCGACCGAGGTGCGGGGCGCGTCCGGCACCGTGCGGTGCCGGTCGGCCGAACCGCTCGCCGGCCTCCTGGAGCGCACCACCGGCGCGACCGTCCACCGGGGGCCGCTCGTCACGGTGGACCACATGGTGACGGGCTCGGAGCGCGCGTCGCTGGCCGCGACGGGCGCGCTCGTCGCCGACATGGAGTCCGCCGAACTGGCCGCGGCGGCGGGGGAGCGGCCGTTCGCGGTCGTGCGCGCCATCGTCGACACCCCGGGCCGCCCCCTGGTCAGCCCCGCGACGATCCCGGGCGGGACCGCCGCGCTGCGCCGCCTGCGCACGGTCGGCCCCGCCCTGCGGGAATGGGCGGACGCCGCCGGCCCGCGCCGCCTCCTCCTCGCCGGTCCCCGGTCGTTCCGCGCCGGGGTGGAGCGGGCGATCGAGATCGTGGAACGCGCGCTCGCCCTGCACGGGCCGCCCGTCTACGTGCGCAAGCAGATCGTCCACAACTCCCATGTGGTGGACGACCTGAGCGGCCGCGGCGCCGTCTTCGTCGACGAGCTCGACGAGGTGCCGCCCGGCGCGGTCACGGTGTTCTCCGCGCACGGCGTCGCGCCCGCCGTCCGCGCGGAGGCCGAGCGGCTCGGGCTGCGCGTGGTCGACGCGACCTGCCCGCTCGTGTCGAAGGTGCACGCCGAGGCCCGCCGGTTCGCGGCGCAGGGCCACCTCGTCGCGCTGATCGGGCACGCCGGGCACGAGGAGGTCGAGGGCACCCTCGGCGAGGCGCCGTCCGCCACCTACCTGGTCGAGACCCCGGAGGACGCCGCGTCGCTGCCCGCGGACCGTCCCGTCGCCTACCTGACCCAGACCACCCTCGCCGCCGACGAGGCCGGCGAGGTCGCCGCCGCGATCACCGGCCGGTTCCCGGACGCGGTCGGCCCGCACACCGACGACATCTGCTACGCCACCACGAACCGGCAGGAGGCCGTGACCGGCGTCGCCCGCGACTCCGACCTCGTCCTCGTGGTCGGCTCGTCCAACTCGTCCAACTCCCGCCGCCTCGTCGAGGTGGCCGAGAGCCGCGGCACGCCGGCGGTGCTGATCGACGGCCCCGCCGACATCCCGCTCGGACGGCTCCGCGAGGCCCGGGTCGTCGGCCTGACCGCCGGCGCCTCCGCGCCCCCGTCCGTCCTCGACGCGGTCGTGGACGCCCTGCGCGGCCTCGGCCCCGTCGACATCAAGGAGCACACGGTCACGGTGGAGACCACGGAGTTCACCCTGCCCAAGGAGGTCCGGACACCATGAGCATGCCGCTACGCCAGAGCGTCCGCATCGGCACCTACATCCTCCGCAACAAGCTGCGCGGCAGGGAGAAGTTCCCGCTGATCGTCGAGCTGGAACCGCTGTTCGCCTGCAATCTCGCCTGCGCCGGCTGCGGGAAGATCCAGCACCCGCACGACGTCCTCAAGAAGCGCATGCCGGTCGAGCAGGCCCTCGCCGCGATCGAGGAGTGCGGCGCCCCGATGGTCTCCATCGCGGGCGGCGAACCGCTCATGCACCCGCAGATCGACGAACTCGTGGCCGAGCTCATCAAGCGCAAGAAATTCGTCTTCCTCTGCACGAACGCGCTGCTCATCCCGAGGAAGATCGACAAGTTCACGCCGTCGCCCTACTTCGCCTGGGCCGTCCATATCGACGGCCTGCGCGAACGGCACGACGAGTCCGTCTGCAAGGAAGGCGTCTTCGACGACGCCGTGGCGGCCATCAAGGAATGCCAGAGGCGCGGTTTCCGCGTCACCACGAACACCACCATCTTCAACACCGACACGCCGCAGACCGTCATCGACGTCCTCAACTACCTCAACGACGATCTCAAGGTCGACGAGATGATGATCTCGCCCGGCTACGCCTACGACAAAGCCCCGGACCAGGAGCACTTCCTCGGCGTCCAGGAAACCCGGGAACTGTTCAAGAAGGCCTTCGCGGACGGAAATCGCAAACGCTGGCGTTTCAACCACTCCCCGCTCTTCCTGGATTTCCTGGAAGGCAAGGTCGATTTCCCCTGCACGGCCTGGGCGATCCCGTCCTACTCCCTCTTCGGCTGGCAGCGCCCCTGCTACCTCATGTCGGACGGCTACGCCCAGACCTACCAGGAACTCCTGGACGAGACCGACTGGGACTCCTACGGCCGCGGCCGCGACGCCCGCTGCGCCAACTGCATGGCCCACTGCGGCTACGAACCCACGGCCGTCTTCTCGACCCTGACCTCCCTGAAAGAATCCCTAAGAGCCGTCCGCTCCGTCTGACACAGGATCTGGTGCGTGGCGGTGTGGGGGAGGGACGAGGGGGGAGCATTTGGGGGTGGCGGGGAGGGGGCGTAGGTGAGTCTTCAGATACTCCCGCTCGCCATCACCATGATGGTGGGGCCGCAGATCATGTCCGCGATCATCCTGGTGACGACCGAGCGGGCGGTGCGGGTCTCGCTGGGTTTCCTCGCCGGGGTGGCGGTCGCGACGATGCTCGGGGTCGCCGTGACCCGGGGCGTGTTCGCTCTGGTGGGGAACAACGTCGAGCTGGGGGACCCGTCCGATCGGGGGGCCGCGGGGACCGTCGTCCAGTACGTCCTGGTCGGCGTGCTGCTGCTCGCCGCGCTGAAGGCCTACGTGCGGAGGGAGACGGCGGCGCCGCCGAAATGGCTCGGGGCGCTGATGGAGGCCGGCCCCCGGAAGGCGTTCAGGACGGGTTTCCTGGTGATCCTGCTGATGCCGTCGGACGTCGCGGTCATGCTCACCGTCGGGGCGAACCTGGAGCAGTCGGACTCGTCCCTGGTGTCGGCGCTGCCGTTCGTCGGGGCCGTCGTCCTGGTCGCCGCGCTGCCGCTGCTGGCCCTCCTGCTGTTCCACCGGCGCGCCGAACGGGTGATGCCCCGGGTCCGGGAGTGGCTCGGCACGCACAGCTGGGTCGTCAACATCGTCGCCTACCTGGTCTTCGTCGTGCTGCTGCTGTGATCGGCCCGTGCGCCGGACCAGGCCTGCCAGAGGGCCGCGTACCGGCCGCCGGCCGCGCGCAGCTCGTCGTGGGTGCCGCCCTCCACGACGCGGCCGTCCTCCAGGACGACGACGCGGTCGGCGGACGCGGCCTGGGTGAGGCGGTGCGCGACGATCAGCGCGGTGCGGCCCGCGACGGCGGCGTCCGCGGCCCGCTCCAGGGTGCGGGCGCCGCTGCTGCCGGCCTCGGCGGTCGCCTCGTCCAGGACGGCGATCCGCGGGTCGGCGAGGACCAGCCGGGCCAGCGCGAGCTGCTGCGCCTGCGCGGCGGTGAGCCGGTGGCCGCCGTCGCCGACCACGGTGTCCAGGCCGCCCGGCAGTGCCCGCGCCCACTCCAGCGCCCCGACCGTCGCGAGCGCCGCGCGCAGGTCGGCGCCGGTGGCGCCGGGCCGTGCGAGCCGCAGGTCGGCGGCGAGCGGCCCGGCGAACACGTGCACCTCCTGGGTGACCAGGGCGACGGCCTGCCGCGCGGCGGCGGGGCCGAGGTCGTCCAGGTCGATCCCGCCGACCAGGACCGTCCCGGCCTCCGGACGGTGCACCCCTGCGATCAGCCGGGCGACGGTGGTCTTGCCCGCGCCGCTCGCGCCGACCAGCGCGACCCGCTCGCCGGGCCGGAGCTCCAGGTCGACGCCGTGCAGGACGGGCCGTCCCGGCACGTAGGCGTGGCCGAGCCCGGTGGCGACGACCGAGGCGTCGCGCGGGGCGACCGGGCGGGGCGGCTCGGGTGCGGGCCGGTCCGCCACGCCGGCGAGGCGGGCCAGCCCGGCCCCGGCGGCCTGCGCGTCGTCCAGCAGCGCGAGCGCGGTGTTCATCGGGCCGAACAGATTATGGAAGTACAGGGCGGCGGCGGTCGCGGTGCCGATGGACGCCGACCCGCCGCGCACCAGCCAGAACCCGGTGACCAGGACGGCCGCCAGGCCCGTGTACTCGGCGACGTGCAGCCGCATGTAGAAGCGCAGGACGAGCCTGATGCCGCGCATCGTCAGGTCCACGACGGCCGACGAGCGGCGGGCGACGAGGCCGGCGTGCTCGTCCTCCAGGCGGAACGCGCGGACCGTCGCGCCGCCGCCGATGCTGTCGAGGAGCTGCTGCTGCTGGACGCCGTTCGCCGCGCGCTGCTCGGCGTAGAGCGGGACGGCGCGCCGCACGTACCAGCGGGCGGTGTACGCCTGGACGGGCGCGGCGAGCAGTGCCGCGAGGAAGAACCGCCAGTCGAGCAGGGCGAGGCCGGCGAGGGTCAGCGCGATCGCCAGCAGGGACCGCACCAGCTCGGGCAGCGCCCGGCGGACGGCCTCCGCGATCAGCGACACGTCCCCGGTGACGCGGGCGACGAGGTCCCCGGACCCGGACCGCTCCACTTCGGCGAGCGGCAGGTGCAGGGCCCGCTCGACGAACCGCTCGCGCAACCGGGCGAGGACGGTCTCGCCGAGCCGCGCCACCAGCGTCAGCCCCCAGGCGGTGGTGAGGCCCTGGACGACCGCGACGGCGGCGAGCAGCGCGATCAGCGGTGTCACCGCGTCCGGCCGGTGCTCGGCGACGACGTCCACCACCCGGCCGAGCAGGGGCGGGGTCAGCATCCCGGCGGCCGTCGCGGCGGTCATCACGGCCGCCGCTCCGGCCGCGAGCCCGCGGTGCGGCCGCAGCAGCCCGCCGAGCAGCGCCCGGACCCGCGCGCCGGACGCGACGGGCAGCGGCTCCGCACCGTCCCCGCCCGTCGTGGCAGGGCGGGTCATGACAGGGCCCGTCATGACAGGACCGTCGCGCGGTAGCCGTCGTGGCGGGTCGCGAGCTCGGAGTGCGTCGCGGCGTCCCCGGTCCGGCCGCCGGAGACCAGCACGACCCGGTCGGTGACGGCGAGCAGCGCCGGGCTCGTCGTGACGACGACCGTCGTCCTGCCCCGGCGCAGCGCGCGCAGCCCCTCGGCGATGCGCGCCTCGGTGACCGCGTCCACCGCCGTCGTCGGATCGTGCAGGACGAGGACGGGCGCGTCCGCGGCCAGCGCGCGGGCGAGCGCCACGCGCTGCCGCTGCCCGCCCGACAGCGCCCGGCCGCGCTCGCCGACGGACGCGCCGTCCCCGAGGGCGGCGGCGATCTCGCCGGCACCGGCCGCGGCGAGCACGCGATCCAGATCGCCGGACGAGAGGTCGCCGGACGCGAGGTTGCCGGCCAGGTCTCCGGCGAACAGGTCGGCGTCGTGCGCGGCCACCAGGATCGAGGCGCGCACCGCAGCCGGGTGGAGGGTGCTCAGGGGGACGCCGTCCAGCTCGACGGTGCCCGCGTCCGGGTCGGTCTCGCGTCCGAGGCAGCGCAGCAGCGCCTCCGCGTCGCCCGGGTCGGGGGCGACGACGCCGAGCAGCTCGCCGGGCCGCGCCTCCAGATCCAGCTCCCGCAGGCTTCCGGACGTCACGCCGCTCAGCCGCACATGCCCGGCGACCGGCTCGGGCGGCACGCCGTCCCCCTCGGGGACGGCGGACGGCGCGGCCAGCACGTCCGCGATCCGGGCCGCGGAGGCGCGCCCCTGCGCGAACCTCGCGTTCACCCATGCCAGGACCGACAGCGGGCCGAGCAGCATCAGCGCCAGGCCGACGGCCGACACGAGCTGCCCGAGGCTCACCTCCCCCTGCGCGGCCAGCCGCCCGCCGACCAGCGCGACGAGGGCGATGAACACCCCGGTGAGCGCGAGCACCGTCCCGTTCTGCCAGGCCTCCGCCCGCGCGGCCCGCAGCGTCGCGCCGAGCGAGTCCGCGCTCGTGCGCCGGTACCGTTCGACCGCCGCGGGCTCGGCACCGAGGCCCTTGAGGACCCGCAGCCCGGCGACCAGATCGGCGGCGACGGCGGACGCGTGCGCCGCGCGCTCCTGCTCGGCGCGGCTGCGGCGTTCCAGCGGCTTGCCCAGCAGGTGCCCGAGCAGCATCAGCAGCGGCGTCCCGAGCACGACGACCAGGCCGAGCGGCAGGGAGATGCCGAGCAGCACCGCCGCGCCCGAGGCGATGCCCACCAGCGCGGCGGTCCCGGCCATCAGCGCCACGTTCACGGCGCCGACGCGGCGCGCGTCCTCGGTGGCGATGGCGGTCAGCGCGCCGGGGAGCCGCCCGCTCTCGGCGCCGCCGCGCGGGTCCAGCACCCGCTCCACGAGCGCCAGCCGCAGCCCGTGCGCGGCGCGCGCCCCGGCCCGCTCCCCGGCGTAGGCGCCGATCCGGAAGCTCCACGACAGCACCAGGTACACGCTCGCGAGCGCTCCCAGCCACAGGACGAGGGCGCGCCCGTCGTCCCCGGCGATGGCCTGGTCGATCGCCATGCCGATGAGCACGGGGACGAGCGCCTCACCGACCTGGTGCGCCGAGGCGAGCACCGCGGCGACCACGACGTCCCGCCGCTGCGACCGAACGGCCCACTTCAGCACGGCCCTTCCCGTGACCACTCCCGCTCCCATGATCGGCACAGTCTGATCGGCACACTTTGATCAGCACAGTTAAGGAAAGGCAAAGCTAACTCATGGGCGGGGGACCCCTACGCCTCGCCTCCGGCGAAGGCGAGGAGGTCCGGGAGGGCGGGGTCGTAGCCGTCGGTGGTGTCCACGGTGATCGTCGGAGCGTCCAGGGAGATCCAGACGAAGGAGTCGTTGGAGTGCCGCCCGGCGGCGATCGCCTCCAGCAGGGCCCGGTCGCCGTGCGCGGCCCGGTGGGCGTCGCTCGCGGCGCGACGGGCGACCCGCTCGTGCGCGACGGCCGCCGGCGCCGTGCACCGGACGATGCGGACGGCGGCGATGCCGAGGAGCGGTTCGAGGCGCGGGCGCCACACCCGGTCCTGGAACGCGGCCTCGGCCACCACGGTCACCCGGGCCTTCGCCAGGACGGTCAGGGTGTCGAAGAAGGCGGACAGCGCGGGCGGGTTGAGCCGGTCGTTGCCGCCGGTGCCGGACCCACCCGCGGCGAGCACCATGCCCTGCTTGATCTCGTCCCGGATGATCGCGGGGCAGCCGAGCCCCTGCGCGAGCCGGTGCGCGAGCGTGGTCTTGCCGGTCCCAGGCGGCCCGCTGACGACGATCAGACGCGGCTTGCTCACACCGCATTGTGGCATTCCAGCGAGCCTCGGCTCCGCCACGGGCGATCGAACTGGACCAATATCGTGACGCCGAACCGGCTCATCTCAGTGAGCCGGTTTTGCCCTAGCGTGGCGTTCATGCAGAGCATTTCGCAGTCGAACACCGTCCTGACCGTCCTTCAGGAGGAGCATCCCTCGATCCCGGACGGGGCCTGCGCGATGACGATCCACATCGAGCTGCCGCCGGGCGATCCCGGCACCCCGCCGCACCGCCACAGCGGCCCCGTCTTCGGCTACATGCTCGAAGGCGAAATGATCTTCGAGCTGGAGGGCGAGCCGGAACGGGTGATCCGCGCAGGGGAGGCGTTCCGGGAGCCGGGCGGGGACGTCATCCACTACCAGGCGGCCAACAACCTCACGGATGCCCCGAGCCGCTTCGTCGCCGTCATGATGTGCGTGCCCGGACAGCCGATGCTCACCCTGGTCGACGAGGAGGAGCTGCGGCAGCGCCAGGACCGCCGCGCTCCCCGCCCTTGAGGCTCCCTGTCCTCAGGGCCCCTTGTGGACGAGGCTCCGGGTCAGGCGGCGACGGTGTAGGCGGCGAGGCTCAGGTAGACGCCGCCGATCGCGTAGCCGTAGCGGTGCGCCGAGCCGGAGCGGCGGCCCAGCCAGCGGCGGGCGGCGCCGCCCGCGACGGCGTAGCCCGCGTCCAGGACGAGCGCCAGCACGAAGAACACCGCGCCGAGCAGCATCATCTGCGCCCGCGCCCCGGCCGTCCCGGCATCGGACGTGACGAACTGCGGCAGGAACGCCAGGAAGAACAGCGCGACCTTGGGGTTGAGCACGTTGACCACCACGCCGTCCCGGAACACCCGCCGCAGCGGAAGCGGGGCGGTCCCCTCGCCGAGGTCCAGCTCGGACGGCCGCAGCATCGTGCGCGCCGCCAGGTAGAGCAGGTATCCGGCACCGGCGAACTTCAGGGCGGTGAACGCGACCGGTGAGGCCGCGATGAGCGCGGAGACGCCGAGCACCGCGAGCGCGATGTGCGCGAGCGTGCCGGTCTCGACGCCGAGCGCGGAGACCAGGCCGGCCCGGTATCCCTGGGCGGCGCTGCGCGTCATGATGTAGATCCCGTTCGGGCCGGGGATCACGATGAGCGCGATGGAGGCCGCGGCGAAGGCGAGAAGGGTGGTCATGGTGGTCGCTCCCTGGGTCGGCCGCCGGCTGCGGCGTCACCGCTAGCCTGGCTCCATGGAGGCGGGCGAACCCGGGCCAATCAGGCCGCAGGTGGACCGTTTTCGCGATCCGGGCGAGCTGGCCGAGATCCTCGGCGACTGGACGAGCGGGCCCGGCCCGCTGTACCGCAAGCTCGCCGCCGCCCTCCACCGGGCCGTGCTGGACGGCTCCCTGGGCGCCGACGAGCGGCTGCCCGCCGAGCGCGCCCTGGCGAAGGCGCTGGTGGTGAGCCGGGCGACGGTCGTCACCGCCTACGACGAGCTGCGCGGGCTCGGGGTGGTCGACAGCCGGCGCGGCAGCGGCACCCGGGTGGTCCGGCAACCGGGGTCGTCCCGCCCGGGAGCCGACGGCCGCGTGCCCGGCGGCCGGGCGACCGCGATCTTCCAGAGGCTGATCGACGGTCCGGAGGACGTGATCTCGCTGCGCCACGCCATGGAGGGCGCGGTGCCCGAGCTGGGCGAGGAACTGGCCGCCCTGCTGGCGGAGGACCTGCCCGGCCTCATGGCGGACACCGGCTACCACCCGAGCGGCCTGCCCGCGCTCCGCGTCGCCGTGGCCGAGCACTTCACCTCCCGCGGATTGCCGACCACGCCCGAGCAGGTGCTCGTGACGACGGGCGTGTCCCAGGCGTTGGCGCTGGTAGCGCAGGTGTACCTGCGGCGGCGGTCGGTCGTCGTCGTGGAGTCGCCCGGATGGCCCGGCTGCTTCGACGTGTTCCGGGCGGCCAGCGCGCGGCTCGCGGGCGTGCCCCTCGACGAGGACGGCATCCGCCCGGACGAGCTGGCGCGGGCGTTCGCCGGGCACCGCCCCGACCTGCTGTACGTCATGCCGACGGTGCACAACCCGACCGGCACGCTGATGGCGGAGGGGCGCCGCCGCCGGGTCGCCGAACTCGCCGCCGAGCACCGGGTGCCCGTCCTGGAGGACAACGCCTACGGCCTCGGCGGCCGGGACGCACCGCCGCCGATCGCCGCGTACGCGCCGCGCGGCGCCGAGATCCTGTCCGCCGACTCGCTCGCCAAGTCGGTGTGGGGCGGGCTGCGCACCGGATGGGTGCGCGGCCCGGCCGGGGTCGTCGAGCGGCTCGCCCGCCACAAGGCGCTGGCCGACCTCGGCAGCCCCGTCCTCGACCAGGCGCTCGCCGCCCGCCTGCTGCCGCGGCTCCCGGACATCGCCGCGGCCCGCGCCGACGTCCTGCGGCGGCGCCTCGACCATCTCGCGGCGCTGCTGAACGAGCGGCTGCCCGGCTGGCGCTTCCGGCCGCCGGACGGCGGATCGGCTCTCTGGATCGAGCTGCCCGGACGGGACGCGCGCGACTTCGCCCAGGTGGCGCTGCGGCACGGCGTCGAGGTCGTCCCGGGCGCCGCCATGGACCCGACCGGCGCCCACGACCGCCATCTGCGGCTCCCGTACACCTTCCCCGCCGACGTGCTCACCGAGGCGACCGCCCGGCTGGCCGCCGCCTGGGCCGAACTGACCGCCCGCGCGGAGCCCTGAGGCGCCGCGGGCCCGCGGGCGGCGGCGGTATCATCGCGGAAGATCACGGCCGCCGGGTCCACGAGGTCGACCGCGCGGCCGTGCTGGGCTTCGTCACCCAGTTCAACGAGGGGCTCGACGTCACCCGCGAGAACCGGCAGTTCCTGTACCGGGTGGTGCGCCACCTGGCCGAGGAAGAGGGGATCCGCCAGTTCCTCGACATGGGCAGCGGCCTGCCGACGCAGGCGAACGTCCACCAGGTCGCGCAGCGGTTCCAGCCGGACGCGCACGTGGTCTACGTGGACAGCGACCCCATCGTGCTGGCCCACGGCCGTGCGCTGCTGAGCGCGGAGTCCACCACGGTCATCCAGGCGGACATGACCGACCCCGGGGACGTCCTCGCGCACCCCGAGGTCCGCCGCCTCATCGACTTCGACCGGCCGGTCGCCGCGCTGTTCCTGTCGGTGGCCCACTCGATCCCGGACGACGAGCAGGTCCGCGGGATGTTCGCCGCGACCGCCGACGCGCTCGTCCCGGGCAGCTTCCTCGCGATGTCCCAGTTCGTCGGGGCGGACCGGGAGACGGCCGACTCCCACACCGCCAAGGCCACCGAAATGGGGCTGGTGTGGAAGACCCGCACGGTCGAGGACTTCCGGCCGCTCGTGCCCGACCTGGAGCCGGTCCCGCCCGGCCTGGTGGACGTCGCCGACTGGCGCCCGGACCCGGACCAGCCGCCTCCGGCCACCGTCGACGCCCCCCTCCAGCCGTTCCTCGGCGCGGCCGGGGAGAACAAGCAGGTCAAGGAGTTCGGCGGCGTCCTCCGCAAGAGCTGACGCCCTCCGCTGGCGCGGGGGCCGGCGGTCAGGCGCCGAGCGCGGGTACGGGACGCAGCGACGGCCGCGCCGGCGAGAGCGAGCCGGGGACGGCCTGGGTGAGCCGGGCGGTCTCGTCGTCGGCGAACGCGGGGTCGGACATCGCCTGGAGGCGCCGGATCATCAGGCCCTCGCGGATCGCCCACGGGCAGATGTCGACGCGGTCGATGTCCATGGTCGTCATCCAGCCCTCGGCCACGATCGCCCCGGCCAGGATCTGCGGTGCCCGGGGCCGGGACACGCCCCGCAGCCTCGCCCGCGCCGCGGCCTTCTTGGCGGCCAGCACGGGGATCATCTCCCGGAGCCGCTCCACCTCCAGCACCCGGTGGGCGTAGGGGCCCGCCTTGCGCTTCGGGGCACCGGTCAGCCGGGCCAGCTGGGTGAAGGTCTTGGAGGTCGCCACCGGCCGCACCGGCTGGTCGCCGGTCAGGCCCGGCCGCACCTTGGCCGCGAGCTCCTCCAGCTCGTCGTACACCCGGCGGCCCAGCCGCCGGACGTGCTTGGGGGAGGGCGGGTCGCCCGGCAGCATCTCGCGGGTGAGGCGTCCCGCGCCCAGCGGAAGCGACAGGGCCAGCTCCGGTTCCCGCCCCTCGCCGTGCGCGATCTCCAGCGACCCGCCGCCGATGTCGGCCAGCAGCAGCCGCCCGGCCCACCAGCCGTACCAGGCCCGCGCGGCCAGGAACGTCAGCCTGGCCTCGTCCTCGCCGGACAGGAACCCCAGCCGTATCCCGGTCGCCGCGGTCACCCTGGCGACGATCTCGTCGCGGTTCGCCGCCTCCCGCACCGCCGAGGTCGCGAACGCGATCAGCTCCTCGACACCGTGCGCCGCCGCGGCGCGGGCGGCGTCCCCGACCGAGCCCACCAGCCGGCGGACGGCGTCGTCCGCCACCCGGCCCTCGGCGTCGATCGCCTCGGCCAGCCGGGTCGGGCACTTCACCGCCGTCACCGGCCGGGGCGGCTCGCTCACGCTGAGGTCCACCACCTTGAGATGTGCGGAATTCGAACCCACGTCCAGTACACCGACTCGCATGGGAACGCTTTACCCGCACAGAGCAGATCAACCGCTCTCCGGCCGTCCCGGTGGACGTGTCCCGGCGCCCGCCCTTCCGCGCGGGAAGCGGTGTGATCTTGACGTGGCCCGGGCGGCGGCGGACGCTGAATGCGCCGATCTTGGTCCTCTGTGGCGTCCGGAACGGGAGTCATATGCCGGTCCATGCTGTCGAACCCGCCCGCCGAACCCCGTATCTCGCGGCCGCGCTACTGCTCCTGGTGATCAGCGCCGGCGGCCTTCTCTGGGCCAAGTGGTGGCCGTACGGCCTCAAGCTGAACACCCTTCTGGATGACCGCTCGTGGCCAGGGGCCTCGCTGCTGGACAGCGCCGGCCAGAGCGGGACGGGTCCCAGCCTGCAGGGCGGATGGGACTTCGCCGTCGGCTACGGCGAGGCGGTCTGGAAGGCCCTCGTCGTCGCCCTGGTGGTCGCCGCCGCCGTGGACGCCCTGGTGCCGCGCCGCCCGCTCGCCACCGTGCCGGCCCGGCGGCGGGGATTCGGCGGGTCCCTGCTGGGAGGATTCGCGTCCATGCCGTGCATGATGTGCACGTGCTGCGCGGCGCCGATCGTGGGCACGCTACGGCGCAACGGCGCGTCGACGTCCTCGGTGCTGGCCTACTGGCTCGGCAATCCCACGCTCAACCCGGCGGTGCTCGCGTTCCTGGCGATCGTCGCCCCGTGGCAGTGGTTCGCCACGCGCCTGGCCGTCGGCGTGGTGCTGGTGTTCGCGGTGACCGTCCTCATCGATCGGCTGGCCCGGAAGAGGGACGACCCGCCGTCCGAGGACGTCCCGGCCGCCCCGCCGGGCGACGGGCTGCGGGCCGCGCCGCGACGGTTCGTCCGCAGCCTCGTCCGGCTGTCGCTCACACTGGTGCCCCAGTACGCGGTCGTCGTCTTCACGGTCGGGGCCCTGCGCGGCTGGCTGTTCCCCTTCGACGGCGACGCGGCGCACTGGGGGATCCTCGCGGTGGCCGCCGCGGCGGTGCTCGGCACCCTCGTCGTCGTCCCGACGGCGGGCGAGATCCCCATCCTGCTCGGTCTCGCCGCGGCGGGAGCGGGGGCCGGGGTCGTCGGCGCCCTGCTGATCACCCTGCCGGCGATCAGCCTCCCCTCGATGATCATGGTGATGCGGGAGCTCTCCTGGCGCGTGACGGCCGCCGCGGGCACCGCCGTCGCGGTCGCCGGCCTGGTCGCCGGCGGACTGCTCTGGACGCTCGGCTGACCCGCTAGGTGCGGTCCGCGGGTTCCGGCTCGGGGGCGTCACCCGGGGCCGGCACGGTGTTGGTGTGAAGGACCTCGCGGGCCTGCTCCGCGGCGCGCAGGAGGCTCTCGGTGACGAGGTCGAGGAAGCGGGCGATGTTCTCCAGGCGGGCGGCGGCCGGGGTGCCGGGGCCGAGGACGGCGGCGCTCTGCCGGGCGGTCCGGACGAGCCGGTCGTTGGACCGGGCGCTGGCGATGATCGACTGGAAGAACAGCTCGTCGTCGACGAAGTAGCGCTCGCGGCGGCGCCCGTCGCGTTCCCGCCGGACGAGGTCCTGGCTCTCCAGGAACGCGATCGCCTTGGAGATGGACGCCGGGCTGACCTGGAGGCGCTGGACGAGCTCGGACGCGGTGAGGCTGCCCGCGTCGGTCGTGTACAGCGCGCCCAGGATCCGGGACATCATCGTGGGCAGGCCCGACTCGCTGAAGACCGTGGTCAGCATCTCCTCGCACTCCCGCACGGCCTCGCGGTGCCGCTGCGACGCGGTGTCGCGCCCGTCGGCCCGCGGTGGCGCCTCCGGCGTCCGCGACGGGGCCTGCCCGCGCCGCCGGGCGCGGCGCTCGGTGGCGCGGTGGGCCAGGTCGGCCCGGTAGGCGGTGGGGCCGCCGTTGCGCATCACCTCGCGCGTGATCGTGGAGGTGGGACGGTCGAGCCGCCTGGCGATCTCCGCGTAGGCGAGGCCGTCGGCCAGCCCCTGCGCGATCTGCCGGCGGTCCTGCTGGGTGAGCCTGCCTCCCGGCATCACGTCTCCTCTGCTCCTCGATGCCATCACCGTAGCGTTCGATCCCATTTCATTGCAACGCATAGGCAAGGGTCGTTGCATTGTTTGCCAGAGTGGTTGCAACGATTTAGCCGCAGTTACCAGCAACGATAGGAGCCCGATGCAACGAGTACGTTGCTCGAACTGGAAATGCAACGTAGCGTTTCTAATATGCGAAACAAGAAATCCGAAGGGTGGCCGTCATGAGCGACCTGGCGATCGCGGTGAACGGGCTGCGCAAGTCCTACCCCGGCAAGGACGGCGGCAAGGTCGTCCTCGACGGCGTCGACCTGGCGGTCCCCGAAGGAACCGTCTTCTCCCTGCTCGGGCCGAACGGCGCCGGCAAGACCACCACCGTCCAGATCCTGTCCACCCTGATCCCCGCCGACGGCGGCACCGTCCGGGTCGCCGGGCACGACCTGGCCCGCAACCCGGACGACGTGCGCGGCGCCATCGGCGTCACCGGCCAGTACTCGGCCGTCGACAAGCTGCTCACCGGCGAGGAGAACCTGCTCCTGATGGCCGACCTCAAGCACCTGTCCCGCGCCGACGGCAGGCGCAGGACCGCCGAGCTGCTCGACCGGTTCGACCTGGCCGGCGCGGCGCGCAAGCCGGCCGGAACCTACTCCGGCGGCATGCAGCGCAGGCTCGACCTGGCGATGACGCTGGTCGGCGACCCCCGCGTGATCTTCCTGGACGAGCCCACCGCCGGCCTCGACCCGCGCAGCCGCCGCACCGCGTGGCAGATCGTCCGCGACCTGGTCGCCGGCGGCGTCACCATCTTCCTGACCACCCAGTACCTGGAGGAGGCCGACGAGCTCGCCGACCGCATCGCCCTGCTGGACGGCGGGCGGGTGATCGCCGAAGGCACCGCCGAGGAACTCAAACGGCTCATCCCCGGCGGCCACATCACCCTCACCTTCGCCACCGCCGCCCTGCTCGACGCGGCCCGGGAGGCCCTCGGCACGGGGGTCGCCGACCCCGAGGCGCTCACCCTCCAGGTGCCGGGCGACGGCGGCGTCCACGCGATCCGCGAGCTGCTCGTTCGCCTGGACGAGCGCTCGATCGACATCGCCGACATGAGCATCCACACCCCCGACCTCGACGACGTCTTCCTCACCCTCACCGGCCGCCCGAAGGAGGCCTCCCGATGAGCACCCTCACCCTCGCCGCGCGCGACTCCTCCACGATGGTCCGGCGGCAGCTCAAGCGGCTGCTCCGCTACCCGTCCCTGACCGTGCAGCTGGTGGTGACGCCCGTCATCCTCCTGCTGCTGTTCGTCTACGTCCTCGGCGGCACGCTCGGCAGCGGCCTCGGCGGGGGCCGCGGCACCTATGTCAACTACGTCGTCCCCGGCATCCTGCTGATGGCGGCCGCCACCGCCGCCACCGGGACGGCCGTCATGGTCGCCACCGACATGACCGAGGGCATCATCGCCCGCTTCCGCACCATGCGGATCTCCCGGGCGTCGGTGCTCACCGGCCATGTCGTCGGCAGCGTGATCCAGCAGCTCCTCGGCATGGCCGTGCTGATCGGCATCGCCTTCGCGATCGGCTTCGACCCCAACGCCACCCCGATCGAATGGCTGGCCGCCATCGGCCTGCTCGCCCTGTTCGTCGTCGCCATCACCTGGCTCTCGGTGGCGCTCGGCCTGAAGTCGCCGACCCCCGAGGCGGCCAGCAACGCGCCGATGCCGCTGATCGTGCTGCCGTTTCTCGGCAGCGGCTTCGTCCCCACCGACTCCATGCCCACCGCCCTGCGCTGGTTCGCCGACTACCAGCCCTTCACCCCGATCATGGAGACCGTGCGCGGCCTGCTCCTCGGCACCCCGATCGGCGACGACGCCGCCATCGCCGTCGCCTGGTGCGCCGGCATCGCCGCCGCCTCCTACCTCTGGGCCAGGAACACCTTCGCCAAGGCCTGACTCCGAACCCGACCCGTTCTCAACCGCGCCGTTACCGATCGCTGCGCACAATGCGAGCGGAGGTGTCCCGGTGCGAATTGCGGACCGCGAACACTACGCCCGCCTCCTGCGGCTGGCGTATCTGGTACTCGACGACGGCGACGCCCCGCTCATGCGCGCCCGCCGCGCCGCGGCCGGCGCCGCCCGGGGGCGTCCCGGCGGGTATCCGGCCATGCGGGCGCGGCTCGTCGGAATCCTGCTCACCGACCCGCCACCGGCCGGGCACCGGCCGCACCGCCTGCTCTTCGAGCCGGCGCGGATCTCGCCGGGGCCGGTCCGGGCGGCGTTGCAGGAGCTGACGCCGTACGAGCGGCTCGCCTACCTGCTCCACCGCGACGGCCTCACCGCACCCGAGGTCGCCGCCGAGCTGCGCGCCCACACCCACGCCGACTTCGAGAGCGTGGACCGGGCCACCGCCGCCGTGGACGGCCGGACGCGGCTGGACGAGGCCGCGCAGCGGGCCGAGATCGAGGCGTTCGAGCCCGACCTCGTCCGGCTCCGGCCACCGCGCACCGTCTCCCGCGGCGCCGTGGCGGCCGTGGTCGCCGTCGTGCTGCTCGCGGTCGCCGCGGTGGTCCTCACCCGCCCGGACGAGAAGCCGGGCGCGCCGTCCGTGGTCGACCCGCGCGCGTGGCAGGCCACCGGAACGCCGACCATCCACGAGTGGCCGGCCCAGGGCGGGTTGCGGCACGACACCGCGCTGCTGCGCCGGGCCGCCGCCGCGTGGCGCGCCGACCGCCGCGACCCGCCGCACGGCCGCGTCGTCCTGCTGTACGCGGGGACCGTGGACGGCTCCTCCCTCGTCGTCCTGCGCGACTCCCCCGGCCTGGGGGACCCGCCCAGTGTGGCGCAGTACTTCGAGCGGCGCCTGTCGCGCGGTGTGGAGTCGGTCCGCAGGCTCGGGACGGGCGCGGGGCAGCTGATCATGCTGGGCATGACGTGGCGCTACCTCGTCCCGCCGTGGATGGGGGAGCTGCGGGCGGCGGTGCCCTCCGAGCGGTCCGCGGACTGGGTGCCGGTGGCGGTCCACGACGGCCTGAGCGATCCGCTGCCGTGGCGCTGGTTCACGCCGCGCTGCCAGAACTACGTGGCGTTCCAGCTGACCTACCGGCCGGCCGGCGGCGGGGAGGCGCGGACGATCACGCAGCTGGCCTCGCACGACCCGCGGTCCGCGGCGCCGCTGGTGTGGTTCCGCGATCCGCCCGAGCGCAGGGACCGGTTCCGCTGGGCGGCGCTGCACGCCCTGGCCTGCGAGGGCGCGGCGACGCTGACCGAGTCGGGCGACCTGAAGCTCGGCCACCTGTGGAGCGGCGCGCTGCCCGACGGCGGCGGCCCGGCGATGCTGCTGACCGTGGACTCCTCCCTCCAGCAGGGCGTCTCCGGCACCTCGATCCTGATCTCCGGCACCGGGCGGGCGCTGTCCGAACGGGGCCGGACCAACAGCGCCGCCGTCTCCTCCGCCGGGACGATGGCCGCCGCCCTGTGGTGGCGCTCGTCCCGCCGCTGGCACCTGGTCGCCGCGGCGGGCCCGAACGTCGCGCGGCTCAAGACGGTCGGCGAGCTCGGCGCCCACGACACGAAGGCGACCCGGCCGGGGGAGACGCCCCTGCTGACCGTGCCGGGCCCGCGCGTCGGGGAGACGCCCGCCGAGACGACCCACCTCCCGATCGTCCAGGTCGTGGCCTACGAGCACGACGGCGACCGCACGACCGTCAGCCCGTCATGAGACGGCCGGTCGCCGCGAACTACGGGGCGGCGGGGCGAGGACGATGTCGAACCGGACCCTCGACCAGGTGCCGTCGACGGCGCGGCCGTCCGGGGTGGGGGTGCCGGCCGGCAGCCGCTCGAAGTCCTTGACCAGCGACTCCTTGACGCCGAAGACGGCGTCGGAGTCGAGCAGCTCGTCGCCGCGGACGAAGATGTGGGTGACGAGCGTGCGGTGGCCGTCGGCGATCACCATGAAGTGCAGGTGGGAGGCGCGCATGGGCGACCGGCCGACCGCGTCGAGCATCGCCCCCACCGGCCCGTCGTGGGGGATGGGGTAGGAGGTCGGGGTGATCGCCCAGAACCGGTACTCGCCGTCCGGGCCGGTGAACAGGTGGGCCCGCCCGGCGGTGCGGCCGTCGCCGTACTGGACGTCGTAGCGGCCCGTGTCGTCGGCCTCCCACACCTCGATCCGGGCGCCGGGGACGGGCTCGCCGTCGATGCCGCGGACCGTCCCCTCCACCCAGCACGGCTCGCCGGGCGCGCCGCCGCCGATGTCGCCGCCCGGCTCGATCCGGGGCGCGTCCTCGACGAAGAACGGCCCGAACACGGTCGCCTCGGTGGCGTCGCCGCGGGCCCGGTCGTTGATCGTGATCGTCTGCATGGACGCGCCCAGGATGTCGGAGAGCAGGATGAACTCCTGCCGGTCGCCGCCGGTCATGTGCCCGACGCCGGTGAGGAACTCGACGGCCTTCCGCCATTCCCCTTCGGTGAGGCGTACCTCGCGCAGGTAGGCGTGCAGATGGCGCACCAGCGCCTGCATCAGCTCCTTGAGGCGGGGATCGGCGCAGTCGTCGAACGAGCGCAGCACCCGTCCGAGAAGCTCCTCTTCGCGGCGTGCCTGCTCGGTCGCGGTGTCGCCGTGGGTCATCGGGCTCGGCTCCTTCCCAGGCCGCCCGCGGGAGGACGGTCGGCTCGTCAGCGGTCACAAGGCATGGATACCCGGTGCGTCGTCGGGGTCGTATCCGTAGATCCAGCCGTTGGCGGCGAGCGGGTCCGCCTCCGCGAAGGAGGCGTCGCGGAGGCGCTGCTCGGGGCCGTCCGGCAGGTGGTTGACGTGCGCCCGGCCGTGGCTGGCCTCCTGGAGCCGGGTGGTGCGGGGGATGCGCAGCTCCTCGTAGCGGCGCAGGGCCCGGGACGGGGCGTCGAGGTCTTCGGCGAGGCACCGGGCGAGGACGGCGGCGTCCTCGACGGCCTGGGCCGCCCCCCGCGCGAAGAAGGGGAACTTCGGATGCGCGGCGTCCCCCAGCAGGGTGATCGGGCCCCGGCTCCAGCGCCGCAGCGGCGCGCGGTCGAGCAGGGCCCACCGGCCGGGGGTCCCGCCCGCCCGGATGAGGTCGGTGAGGCGCGGGTTGCAGCCCTCGAACTCGGCCAGGAACTCCCGCACCGTCGCGGTCGCCGTCCATGACTCGACGGCATCGCCCGCGGGGGCGAACGCGACGAGGTTGACCAGCCGCCCGGCCGAGACGGGGTAGTGCACCAGGTGGTGGCCGGGCCCGATCCACAGCGTCTGGGCGCGGCGCCTGGCGAAGTCCGGGGCGCGGTCCATGCCGATGTGTCCGTGAGCGGCGTTCCTTGCTGATCTTGATCACGGTCCGGTTGCGGATCGACAAGGCGTTCTTGTCGGGCTCGCGGTCATTACGTAGTTTCGCGTCAAACGGGGGCATGGTTCGTTGTCTCGCCGCCGTCTGCCGCCATCGAGACCCGAGGCCGGCGGGCGCGGCCCGTATCCCTTGAGGAGACGCCATGTCCGAGGTCAAGCGCCGTGATCTGCTGGCGGGAGCCGCGGCCTTCGCCGGTTTCGCGACCGTCGGCCTGCTCCCCGGCACCGCCGCCGCCGCGACCCGGCAGCGCCCCGGTGCCCTGCTCCGCCCCTCGCTCACGCCCGGCGACAAGGCCGTGGTCGGCCGCGTCGACGTCCGCCGGGCGATGCGCCACCTGAGAGTGCTCAGCGACGGGATCGGCTGGCGCATCTCCGGCACCCCGTCCGAGCACCGCGCCGCCCGCTACATCGCCGGGTACCTGCGCGAACTCGGCTACAAGGTCACGCTGCAGCCCTTCCCGGTCGCCGACAAGTACCTGGCGGAGATCCGCGCCCGGGGCGAGCGGCTCTGGCAGTGCAGCGCCTCCCCGCAGGGCGCCGTCGCCTCCGTGTCCGGGACGGTGGTGGACGCGGGCAAGGTCACGGAGGTCCCCGCCGGCGCGCGCGGCAAGCTGGTGCTGTTCGACCGCGTCTCCGGCCAGGAGACCGCGCAGGCCAAGGCCGCCGCGGACGCGGGCGCCACGGCGGCGCTCATCGTCAACGCGCGCTCGGAGACCTACCCCGAGCGCAAGCCCGGCGCGTTCGTCCCGAACCTGTCGGAGGAGGTCGGGATCCCGGTGCTGGGCCTCGCCGAGTACCACGGCGAGCGGATCCGCGCGGGCGCCAAGCGGCTGTCCTTCAAGGTCACCCACCACACCGGGCTGACCTCGTACAACGTCCTGGCCGAGCGGAAGGCGACGCTGCCGAACCCCGAGGGCAAGGCCGTCATCGTCAGCGCGCACTACGACAGCGTCCCCGGCTCCCCGGGCGCCAACGACGACGGCAGCGGAACCGTCCTGTGCCTGGAGCTGGCGCGCGTCCTGAAGAAGCTGCCCACCCAGCAGGCGATTCGCGTTTGCCTGTGGGGCTCGGAGGAGTCCGGCCTGGTCGGCGCGCGGCACTACGTGAAACAGCTCGACGAGGCGGGCGTCAAGCAGATCACCGGCTGCTTCCAGAACGACATGGTCGCCACCAGCCACCCGCCCGCGGGAACGTACTGGCTGCTGTCGGTGGACGGCGCGGACAACACCACGACGGCCGCGGTCAACGCCGCCGCGCGCCGCCTCGGCTACGCCGACCAGGCCAAGGGCCCCACCGCCCGCGGCTCCAGCGACCACGAGGCCTTCTACGAGCGCGGCATCGCGGCGGGCAACTTCAGCTGGCGCGGCGGCGAGGCGCCCAGCCAGCTGGAACCGATCTACCACACGCCCGAGGACACGATCGCCCTGAACATCAGCCCCGAACGGCTCCAGGTCTCCCTCGAACTGATCGGCTGCGCCGTGTACGACGTGGCACGCCGCAAGTAGCGCCGGAGAGCGGGTGAAGGTCGGCCGGAGGCAGGGGCGAACGAGGCTCCTGCTCCGTCCGACCATCGCCAGAATACCCCGAACTAGGCAAAACTGTCACCAGAAGCCGACCGCTCGCCGACGCCGGAGAAAGGTCGGGGCGGTGACCTGCATGATCTTGAAATAGGGACGATCCCGGCCGTTCCAGAGTGCGGAGGGCCCCGGTTCGTGATCTTGGTCGCGCCTTAAGATCATTTTCATGTTGATACGCCGAGCAGTACGGACGATCACGACGCTCACCGCCGCTCTCGCCGTGACCTTAGGCGGGACGGCCGGCGGTGGAGCCGGGGCGGCCCGCGCCGACGAGGCCCGGCCGCGGCTGCTGTTCTACAACCACTCCTACGCGGTGCTCGACAAGACGACCGCGGACGCCGTGGAGCACTCCACCTACCTGCGGGCGTTCGCCAACTTCGAGGTCCGCACCACCACCGGCGGCGGCCTGACCTGGAAGGGCCGCTACCTGAAAGGCCGCGAGACCTACATCGAGTTCTTCAGCGAGGGAGACCTGCCCGGCCAGGACGCCCTCTTCGGCTCGTCCGGGCTGGCCCTGTCCGTCGAGAACCAGGGCGAGCTGGCGACCGTGACCGACCGGCTGAAGGCGCAGGGGATCACCGACCCCTTCGAGTACGACCAGACCCGCGACTTCGGCGACGGTGTCCCGGTGCCGTGGTTCGACACCGTCCGCACCACCGGACAGCAGTACGACGCCTTCGACCCCTGGGCGATGGAGTACCGGCCGGAGTACTTCGCCGACCCGCGCAGCCAGACCGAGCCCGCGAGCCACGAGGGAGACGTCGGCCGGGAACGCTACCTGCCCGACGACTACCGCGATCACCAGATGCGCGACATCACCGCGATCGAGCTCGCCGTCCCCGAGCGCGACCTGACCAACACGGTGCCGCTGCTGAAGGCCGGCGGCTTCACGCTCCGCACCCTCCCGGACGGCGTCGTCGCGGTGAGCGGCGGGACGAGGATCGAACTCCACGGCGTCCCGCGCGAGCGGGCGGGTCTGCGGCGGGTCGAGATGTCCCTCAACCGGCCCATGACCGCCCGGCACACCGAGCGGATCGGCAACTCCACCCTCGTCGCAGGCCCCGGCGCCCGCGCCGTGTGGACCTTCGACAGCCCGAGGTAGTTCCACCCCCGGCCCGGGCCGGTCCACCCGCGGGCCGATCCGGGCCGGAACCATGATCGTCCGAATAGGGTGAGCCCCATGCATTGACGCGGACCCGCCCCTCGGGCACCTCCACCACCTCCTTCGTTGACGGCATTCACCTTGGACGAAGGAGGTTCTTTCCGTGACCAGGTCGATCAACATCGACGTCCCGGACGCATTCGCCGCGTCGTACGGCGCGCACGGCGCCGAGGCGCGCGCATGGATCGCCGACCTGCCCCGGCTGGGCGGCGACCCAAGGACCTGGTGACAGCCCTGGGGCGGAAGAGCATCGACTATCTCGAAAGGCTCGACTGAACCGCGAATTGCGACATGCTGAAGCCCTGCCAGGCAGGGGCCAAAGGCAACATCAAGGTTTGCATGGGCGGTCTGATGGGCGAGTACATACCCGAATCCATCGCCGCGGCGTTTCAGGTCATGTACCGGCTTTCTCGACGAGCCGGAAGACCGGATGGGCGGCTGCCTCGTCGACGAAACGGTCGACAGGATCGTCAGGCCGGACGTCGAAGTAGGGTCGCGTGACCGGTACGGCGCGGACATAGTCACGCAAAACCGGTCCGCTCTCCTGGGCGTCGCATACGATCAACGCGGCGGTCCAACTGCGGCGGCCTCGGCGGAGCGTGACCTCCCCGGCCGCCCGTGCGTTGCGAACCCAGGACACCTCTCCGTACGGCGCGACCAGCCAGCTTTGCCCGTCGCGTTCGAGCAACCGGACGGGAGTGGTGTAAAGCCGACCAGTGCTACGGCCTCGTACCGTGAGAAGCGCGTAGTTCCCAGCCATCAGGCCCGAGCCCACCAGCCGTTTGACGACCGCATTGACAAGCCGCCGCATCGTGCCTAGCTGATACGTTTTCATATCCGCTGCCTCTACCTCCGAGCGCCGAGTCCACCGACCCGCATCCCATAGAAAGAATTAAGTCTACGGCAGCCACGCTCGGCCCAGGACATTGCTATCCGCGTTAGCGCTCAACCGGTGTGCCGACCGCTGGCACACGACAAGCGTCAGGCGCCCTCCTCACACTGCCGTCCCGGTTACGGCACCCCCCAATCGGGCCGTTGCTCGCCGGGACCTTCATGAATTGGCACCGCGCTCACGACACCCTGACCGGCCGACCTGCCTCGCCACGCCCCACTGGGACCCGGCAGGCCGCTTCCGTTCCGGTTTCGTCATCATCACAGCAGTCGTCAACTCGACCGCGCTCCAGCCCAGCGGGTTCGACCCGGTCCCTGCAATGACCCTGGGCGAACCGGTCACGTCCAAGTTCCTCAAAGGTCTGCCGTCCTGCTTCGCTGCGTATCGCCCGCGTCGTCCGGCGTGGTGTCCGTGATGGCCTCGGCGAGTTTCGCGAGTGCCTTCCGCTCGATCAGGCGGACGCCTTCGCCGGACAGCCCGAGATCCTGGCCGATGATGCGCAGCGATTGCTCCGGTTCGCCGTTGAGGCCGAACCGCCTGGCCAGCACGTACCGTTCGCGTGGTTGGAGTTTCGACAAGCTTTGGTCGACGGCGCTGAGGTCGAGACGGAAGAGCACTCTGTCCTCGATCGACGGAGAGGAGTCGGCGAGGCGGTCCTCCCACAGGTCACCGTCGTCCCCAGCGGGGAGGCTCAGCGTTTCCAGGAGCGGCGGGCTCAGAACACGGTGCACCTGAGCCTCGGTCACACCGGCTCGCTTGGCGACCTCGGCGTAATCCGCCCGGCCGTACGGTCCCGCCTCCTCAAGACAGGCGCGCTCGGCGGCCAGGATGGCCGGCCGTTTCTCGAAGTCCCCGAAATTGAGATTGGGATGGTCGGCGTCCCGCACTGCGCGCAGCACCTCTCGCTGGATGGGTTTGAAGGCCCAGTTGGCGAAGGACCCCCGGGCGGGGTCGTATGAGGAGATCGCACAGAGCAATCCCACTTTGCCGGCGCTCTCGAAGTCCTCGACCTGTGCGCTCGGCCCGGAGGTGAACATGGCGACATACCCTTGGACGAGCCCGAAATTCGCCTCGATGATCTCGCTCATGACATCCTCCAAGTCGCGCTCGGCCTGGCGCATCGCCGATTCGAATTGGATTTCGGGCTCGCCGACGGCCACCATGGCGCGCAAAGCGGCCAGCCGATCCAAGGTCTCCTGCCGTCGCGCGAACAGCTGGTTGTTGCGGGTGCGGAAGTCCCTGGCCGCTGGACGTGCCTCCGGGGCCGTCTGCATGATGCTCATCCGTCTCCCTCGTCACGACGGAGGGTGTTCCAGGCGGCCGGGAATTGCGGGTGCTCAGTTTGGGAAGCCGTGTGTCATCAACGCCCTGAGAAATTGGGCGTTGCCCGTTCTGGGCAGGGTTCAATAGCCGCAAACGCCGCTTGAGAATGCCCTGTTAGTTTCCTGCCGCGCAGATTTCGCGGCCCGACGTGGAGAGAATGACATGGCGATACTCGCTACCGCTTCTGGAAGGTTCCAGGGTGGTGCGGCTGCGCCGGCACATGCCCTCATGAGGAGCTCGCGGCGTCCCCTGGAGGTCGAGGTCCAGGGCTCGGCCTCAACGAGGGACGGTGGCCGCCGCCGTGGTTGCTCCCGGGCTGATCGTGCCGACGATCGCCGGTCCTCGAACGGATCTCTCGGTCATGGCAGCAGGCTGACCTTGTCCGGCGCCGCGGACGGGCCGGAGACGGCGAGCCTCAAAGCCGCTCGGATCGGCCGCTCCGGGTTGGCGATGAGGGCGGCGACCTGGCCTTCGGCCGCCATCTCCTCGGCCACCTGGCCAGGACGGACGCCGACGACGAAGTCGGCCTCCAGCGGTGTGGCGGCCGTGACGCAGCCCCGGGGCAGGGTCGCGTAGGAGCCCAGGTAGATCCGGCTGCCCGCGGGGATCAGGGACGCGAGGGCGCGCACCACGATCCGCGCGGCGGGACCGGTCACGGTGATCGCGCGCATGTGCCGCATCGCCAGCTCGACCTGGGAGATCTGGTCGTCGGCCATGATGCCGCCGGCGAGGAGCCAGCTCGCGTCCGGACCCGCGCCCCCGTCGCGGCTCACGATGACGGCGGTACCGACGTGGGACACGACGGCCCCCACATACGACCGCGCCCCCTTGAACGCCTCGACGGCCCGCTGCGCGGTGGCGAGGTCGGGGAAACCGGGGACAGGCCGCATGCCGTCCCTGCCGCAGACCGTCACGTCGGTGCCGTGGATGTGCAACTCGTCGATGTGCGTGTCCCGCCACAACTCGCCGAGCAGGTGGAAGCCGCTCAGAACGTCGTAGACGCGGCGCGCCATCGCCTCGTCCCCGTCGGTGTACCGCGTGAGGACGTCGGTCCAGAGCTCGTAGATGCGGGGTTGCAGCGATCGGGCGATCCGGTCTGCGGTGAGCCAGCCCGGTTCGGCCGAGGGCGGGACGGTCGACTCCGAGGCGACGCCGGACTGATCTGTCGCGGGCCGCCGGGGAGCCTGGAGGGGAATCTCTATCGGTGCTTGCAGTCGATTCGGTTCACTTGGCCGTCCCTGCGCCTTCACACTGACCTGCATTGAGAACTGTGTCGTGGCATGGCGTGACGTGGAAGCCGAGTGGGTCGTGGAGCGGCCGGGAGCCTTCGCTTGCGGCTGTCCTGGTTCTGGGGCGGCCACCCCAGGGGTTTGAGCGGCTGCCGTCCCGTCGGTTCCGCCGGCGGTTTCTCCACCTGGTTGCTGCGCGGCCGGCCGGCCCTGCGTTGCCGACCCCTCGCTGCCGCCCACCACGGATGCTTCGGATGCCTTGTCTGGTGCCATCGCTGTAGCGTCCTCAGAGTCCTGGTTGGCGTCTGGTCACCGGACGGCCAGACCCCCTCTACACCTGACAGTGCGGACGAGCGCGCCTACCACCAGCACGCGCCGCGGAATTGATCACTCGGATTCAGCGGGCCCCGGCGACGGCGGCCTTCTCCATCGTCGGCTTTGTGGCAGGTCCCAGCCTTTTAGACGCGGGGTCCAAAGCGCGCGTAATGTAAGCTTCATGCCGACACGACCTGCGCAAACCTGGTAGCTCCATGAGGTGACGGCATGCCGGGCATCTTGGTACATCTGCCATCGGACTCGCGGCATGGCGCGGTACGCAAGGAGCTCGAACCGGGCGAAAGTCTGAGTTTCGGGCGGGGAGCCCCCGGTCTCGCGGTGGGTCTCCGCTTGGACAATCCCACGGTGCCGCGTCTGGCGGGCGAGATTCTCGCGGTCGAAGACCACTGGCGGGTGAGCAACTTCAGCAACGACCACACCTATGTCGTCGAGAACCCGGAAGGTGCCGGAGAGTATCTGAGAGTCTCTCCGCGTCGCGCCTCTTTCCCAGTTCCTTTCGAATTCTCCCGGGTCGTGTTCTCCACGCGGGGTGAAACCGCATCGTTCCAGGTCTACGCACCGCAACACCTCTATGTGGAGACCGCCGACATCGAGCTGTCCCAAATAGAGGGAAGCACGACCATATCGGCTTTCTCGCTTGGCCAGGAAACGACCTACTTCCTGGTTCTGGTGGCGCTCTGCGAACCCCGCCTGCGGGGTGACTCCTTCACGGCCATCCCCACATCACGCCAGGTCGCGGAGCGCTTGAGCGGGTTGCCCGGCCGCAGCCCCACGCTCCGTGCGGTCAACTTCCACATCGACTATCTCGCCGAGCAGAAATTGCGGGTCAAGGAACCCGTGGAGGAAGAGAGGCTGGACGGCAAACGCACGGCGGTGGTGGATGTGGCCTTGCGTTTCGGGCTGGTTCAGGAAGAACACCTCGCCCTCCTGCCCCCTCCTCGTTCCTCTCGTCCGTCCGACATATGACACGCGAAGGCGCACAGGCGGGGTGGCACCGGGTGAAATGCTGTATGTCCGATTTCTTTGGGACGTTATCTGTGATCGGCGCCCATCTGTGGAAACACCTGCATTCCGTGCGGTGACCGGCGGCTCGCGGTACTCTGCGGTGCCGGATGCCAATCCGTCTCGTGGGCGCCGGCCATTTTCGGCGCGATCATGACCTTGCACGAGACCGGGGCTCGTGTGCGGAGGAGAGCACGACCGTCAGCTGAGCCGGAGGACAGGATGCAGCCGTTGCGCGCGGACGATCCGGTGCGTATCGCCGGATACCGCCTGGTCGGGCGGCTGGGGGCGGGGAGCATGGGACGCGTTTTCCTGGGACGCGCCCCGTCCGGCGACCTGGTCGCGGTGAAGGTCGTCCACACGCGGTTCGCGAGCCGCCAGGACCGCCGCGACCGCTTCCTCCGGGAGATCTCCGCCGTCCGCGGCATCGATCCCGCCTACGTCGCGCCGGTGCTGGATCACGATGCGGACGCGGCCGAGCCCTGGCTGGCCACCGCGTACCTGCCCGGCCTCAACCTGCGCCAGGCGGTGGAGGCGCACGGCCCGCTGCCGGCGGAATCGGTGCGCACCCTGGGCGCGGCGCTGGCCGACGGGCTGGTCGCCATCCACGGGGCGGGGGTGCTGCACCGCGACCTCAAGCCGTCGAACCTGGTGCTCACCCCCGACGGGCCGAAGGTGGTGGACTTCGGCATCGCCCGCCCTGACGGCGCCGACACGATCACGATGCCCGGCTCGCTGCTCGGCACACCCGGCTACATCCCGCCCGAGCGGATCCGCGACCGGGACTCGACCCGCGCCGGCGATGTGTTCGCGCTCGGCGCCCTGCTCGTCTACGCGGCCACAGGGGGAGGTCCGTTCGGCGCCGGCTCGGCGCAGGCACTGCTCTACCGCACGCAGTTCGAGGAGCCACGGCTCGACAAGCTGCACGCCGCCCTGGAAAGCGATCCGGAACTCGTCGGGATCATCGAAGGGTGTCTCGCCCGCGATCCCCGGCGACGTCCCACCGCCGTGGAACTGGCCGGACGGTTCGCCGGGACGCCCGGTGGATCGGGAACCCGGTGGCTGCCCGACGACGTGGCCGCGAGCGTCACCCGGCTGGGTGAGGAGACGCCCACCGGCCCCGCATCGCCGGACACCCCGCACGGCCGCCGGACCGTTCTCGCGATCGGCCTGGTCGCGACGGTCGCGGTGGGCCTTGGACCGTCGGCGCGGGAAAGACCCCGGGCCGTGGCGCGCCGACCGGCCGATGGCCGAACGCCCCTGTGGATGTATCGCAGCCCTGACGGCGAGAACAGGCACTGGTTCATCAGGCCCACCGTGGCGGGAAACGTCGTCTACCTCAGCTCCACCAAGGGGGTCCACGCGCTCAGTTGCTCGCGGGGCGAGCTGCTGTGGACGGCCAATCAGGGCAGGCCGGTGTATTCGGGTGTCGCGGTGATGGCCGCGTCGGAGGCCGATCCACGCGGCTCGGGGACGGTCCTGTTCAGCGACCGGTTTCTGCGCGCTGTCCAGGCCTCCGACGGCTCACCCGTCAGCGGATGGAAGGAGCCGGGCCTCGGCTTCACCGGTGTCCCGGCCGTCATCGGCGAGCAGGTCTGCCTGTGTGACAGCGTCGGATACCTGACCGCCTACGACGGCGCCACCGGCCTGAAGCGCTGGAGGCTGCGGCTGCCCCTCTCCGGCCGCGACGGCGGAACCGACCTGTCCGAGGCAGACTCGTCCGGGGCAGCCGCGTCCGGAGCCGATTGGTCCGGAGCGGAGCCCGGCCTCGATCCGGTCGTCGCGGGAGGCCGCGTCTACGTCGCGCCCGGCGGCCTGTTCGCGGTCGATACGGCGACCCGGACCGTGAAATGGCGGTTCGACGAGGCCGACGCCGCTCCGGTCGTCCACGGTGGCCTGGTCTACAGCGCGGGTGCCCACCACGTGCACGCCCTGGACGCCGCGACCGGCGCCGTGCGATGGAGCCGCGACGTCGGCGGCCAGGTCACCGGTGGCGTGACCGTCGCGGACGGGCTGACGTTCGCCGGTGATGCGTCCGGCCGCCTGCACGTCCTGGACGCCGCGACGGGACGTCCGCGCTGGCGGTTCGACACCGACGGTCCGCTGCGCGCCGCGCCTTCCGCGGCCGCGGGAACCGTCTACGCGGCCGCGGACCATGATCGTCTCTACGCGATCGGGACGTCGGACGGGAGGCTGCGCTGGAGCCATCCGCTGGGGCGCCAGACCAAGGTCCACGCGCGGTTGTGGCACGACCGCGTGCTGGTATGCGTCGACCGCACGCGCCTTTGCGCGTTCCCCCTGTGAGGACCGGCGCGATGCCCCCGAAAGGAGCGGGACTGAGCCGGCGCCAGGCGGTCGCGGGCCTGGCCGGAGCCGCGCTGGCGGGAGGCGCGGCCGCCTGGCCCTGGACCGACGGGACGAAGCCGGTACCGGCCGCCCCCGCCGCGAACGGCCCGTTGCTGTGGACGGCCGACGTGGAGTTCGCGGACGGCGCCTTCTTCGGGCCCGTCACCCCGGCCGGCCTGCTGGTCATCGAGCGGCCGTTCGCCGTGCAGGGGCGACAGGGGACGCGAGCGACGGCCCTGTCCTGCCTGGACGTGGCGACCGGCCGCCGGCTGTGGTCGGTGCCGTTCGCGCCGTCGCTGGGGACCCTCCGGCAGGTGGCCGTCACCGGTTCGATCGTCCTGGTCCGCACGGAAGGAGCACTGCAGGCGCGGGAACATCGCACGGGACGCCCGATCTGGCGCCACGACCGCCCCACGACCAATCTGGGCAAGCCGATGGTCCTGGGAGTCGGGGGCCTGGTTCTCGACATCACCGAGAACGAGAGCGGGACGGAGTTCACCCCACCGTTCGCCGTGGAGGCGTACGAACCCCGCGGCGGACGGTTGCGCTGGTCGACGACCGTCCAGCCGCGGGTGTGGACGCCGAAGCCGACGATCTACGCCGAGGGGACGCTGTTCGGCGCCGCCGTCACGAGTGCGCCCGGTGCCGGCCAGACGGCGTTCCTCTACGCCGTGGACGCCGCCACCGGCCGGCAGCGGTGGTGGCGTGCGCTCAAGCGGGATCTGGAACAGACGCCCGCGATGACGCTGGCCCATGCCAGAGGCTCCGTCTTCGTCTCGCTGGACGGCGGCCTCCTCATCGCCGTGGACGCCTCCACCGGCGCCATCCGCTGGAGCACCCGGGTCGATCTGGACGGTCGTGGCGGTCGTCCTCCCCAAGGCGCAGACGTTCCCGTAACCGCTGGAACCACCGTCTACCTGTGCTGCGCCGACGGCGCCCTGCGCGCGTTCGACATGCGCGACGGCCGACGCCGTTGGGAATTCGCAATGGACGAGGAGCCCTCCAGCATGAAGAGCGTCCCCGCCCGGCCTCGTCCGATCGTCACCGGTGATCTGGTGTACGTCACGAGCCTCGGCACCGCGGCGACCGGCTTCAAAGGCGCCATGCACGTTCTCGGCGCCGACGATGGGAAGCCGCGTTGGCGGCGTCCCGCGTACAACTCCCATGGAGGCCCGTTGATGGGACGGGGCGTGTTGTACCTGTCGGACGGAGCGTCCGTCACCGCTTATGACGCGGCCACCGGAAACGTCCGCCTCCGCCTGGACCGCAGGGCGCTCGACCAGGCGGGAAGCAGGACCGAGATGGTCACCGACGGCGCTCGGCTCTTCGTTCTCGCCAGGGCCCAGGTCCTCGCGCTCTCCATGGGGAGCTGACGTTGGAGCCGCTGTTGCCCGGTGACCCGGAGCGGATCGGCGGATACAGGTGCGTCGCCCGCCTCGGGTCCGGCGGCATGGGGGAGGTGTTCCTCGTCCAAGCCGACACCGGTGCACCGGCCGCACTGAAACTCATCCATCCCGACCTCGCCGACGACCCGGGATTCCGTGCCCGCTTCGCGCGGGAAGTCGGTGCGATGCGCAAAGTGACCGGCCCGTACACGGCGGCCCTGCTCGACGCCGGAGACACTCCCCGGCCATGGCTGGCCACGTCCTACCTTCCCGGCCTTTCGCTGCAGGAGGCCGTCACACGGCATGGACCGCTGAGCGTCGAAGCCACACGGCGCCTCGGGGCCGCCCTCGCCGAGGCGCTCGCCTCCATCCACGGTGCGGGGGTGGTCCACCGGGATCTCAAGCCCGGCAACATCATGCTGACCGGTGACGGCCCGCGCGTCGTGGACTTCGGTCTCGCCGGCGTCCACGACCTCACCGGTACGGACGGGACGTTCGCCGGCACACCCGCGTACATGGCACCGGAACGCTGGTCCGGAGGCCCGGCCGCTCCTCCGGCCGACGTCTTCGCTCTCGGCGGAGTCCTGGTGTTCTGCCGTACGGGCGCGCCGCCGCGGCACGACCTCGTCGATCGGGACCTCACCCAGGATCTTCCTCACGATGACCAGGGGCTCGGAGCGGTGATCGAGGCCTGCCTCGCCACCGACCCCTCGCAGCGTCCCAGCACGGAGCAGGTGGCCTCCGCGCTTTCCCCCGGAGCGACGGGCACGGACTGGCTGCCCCCGGCGCTGGCTCACGAGATCGCCGAGCGGACCACCATGAGCCTCGGCCTCACCGCGCCGTCCCCCGGCGGGGCAGGGCCTGCCCGTCGACGCGTGCTGGCGCAGATCGGCGCGATGGGCGCTGTGGCATTGGCGAGCGCGGGGGCCGTACGCGCGCTGCCGGGCAAGACGTCCGCGGCGCCCGTCCTATGGACCGCCCGCGCGACCGTGGTGACCGGCTCCGAACTCGGGCCCGAGTTGCACGGCCGGCTGCTCTTCCTCGATCGCACCGTCGTCACGGACTCGGGACCGGCGCGCCTGGATCTGTGCTGCCTGGACGCGACGGGACGCTACCGGTGGCGGCGTCCCCTCCCGCCGTTCGAGCGGCAAACCGGCGGGGTGGTCGCCGCGCTCGGGAGCGTGTGGGTTCGCAGCGGCCGTGAAACGCTCGTCGTGGATCCTGGTACCGGCCTGGTGCGCCGGTCGTGGCGGCGCGCCTTCCCCGGATTGGGCCCGGCCGTGGCCTACGGCGACGCCTTGGCGTACGACCTCGCCGCCGGCACGAACTCCCGGGAGGGCGGCACGGTGTACGCGCACGAGCCGCGCTCTGGCCGCATCGTCTGGGAACGTCGCATCGACGGGAGGCCGGTGAGCCCGCTCACCGTGGCCGGGAACACGGTCTACGTCGTCAGCGCCTCAGCAACGGGACGGTGGGAACGCGTCCACGCCCTGGATTCCGCGACCGGGTCCGTGCGCTGGACGTCCGATCACGATGACGACGTGATCCGGTTGAAGTCGATCGCGCCGCGCTACACCGACGCGACCCTTTGCGTGGCGGACGGCACGGTCTACGTCTCGGTCGAAGGCCGCACTATTCACGCCTTGGACGCCCGCACGGGTGCGGCTCGCTGGCAGGCCCGTCCGCAGCTCGTCGCCGACGATTTCAGGCCGGAACCGTACCCGACCGCGGCGTTCCCCGTCGTGCATGGGGACGCACTGTTCCTGCTCACCGGGGACGGCATGCTGCGCGCCTTCGACAGGCAGGACGGCCGTCAGCGATGGAGCGCCGCCACGGGAGCTGATCCGTTCGCCGTGGGCACCTTCCGGCACCGCTTCACGCCGCCTGTCGCGCGAGGGCTGGTCTTCGTGCACGGGGCGGACACCGTTCGCGCGTTGCGGGCCAAGGACGGCCGGGTCCGCTGGGAACAGGAAACCGACCCGTCCGCGGGCGAGCCCGTCCTGGCGGGTGGGGCTTTGCACATCCCCGGCAGGGCGCAGGTCACATCGCACGCCCTGACCGACGGCCAGGTCATGCGGCGACTCGATCTGCGCCGTCTCCACCGGCCGCCCACCGCCCTGGCAGCCGGGCGGAATGTCCTGTACGTCCTCGCAGGCATGGACACCCTCCTCGCCGTCGACCTGGCCTGAGCCGCCGCTTCCCCTCACGTACGCAATCCCGCCTCGCTCAACGCTTGGGATTCGCAACGCCCTGTGGACCGTCCCCTGTAGGGAGGTCGAAGACCTCCTTCGACAGCCGAACTCTTCGGGGAAGGGGGCCACACACATGACAATGGTGCACGCCGCCGAGCAGACGAGCGGCCTGACGCGGCCTCTCCACGCGCGTCCCGTCGTACCGGCCGGTTCGGCACCGCCTCCCACGAGCCCGCTGGGTCTTGCCGGTTACGCAGGCCCCGGCCCCGGCGTCTGGTTCTCCTCGTGCCACGGAGGAGCCGGCACTTCCACTCTGGCCGTCCTCATCCCCCGGGCCATGAGCGCCGGGCGGTACTGGCCGGTGCCCGAGCCGCCGGGCGAAGCCCGCGTGCTGCTCGTCGCGCGCACCAATGCCTCCGGCCTCATCGCGGCCCAGGCCGCCGCCCGCCAGTGGGCGGCCGGCGTGCTGCCGGGCGTCCGGCTGCTCGGACTGGTGGCGGTCGCCGACGCCCCCGGGAAGCTGCCGAAGCCGCTGAAGGATCTGCTGCGCCTCATTTCCGGAGGCGTTCCCCAGCTCTGGGAACTTCCGTGGGTGGAGGCCCTCCGCCTCGGTGACCCCCCGACGCAGGTCAGGTTGCCGTCGCCCTACGCGCGGCTGACCCAAGACCTCAATCGCATGATCTCGGAGGACTCACATGCTTGACGCGATGATCACGTGGACGAGTGACCTGGTGCACTTCGTGACCGCCCTGGGGCCGGTTCCGAATCCGGGGAAGGGGCAGGAACCGCCGTTCGGCAACGAGATCGAGACGCTGCTCAAGTGGGGGCTGTGGGGCGCCCTCTTCTGTTGTGTGGCGGGCTTCATCGTCATCGGTGCTCGGATGGGCATCCAGCACAAGCGGGGCGAGGCGGGAGGGCACATGGGGAGCATGGCCATCGTGGGATTCGCCACCGTGCTCATCATGACCGCCTACTCGATCGTCGAAAAACTTGCCGGATCCGCAGGCTGATGTCGCCCCGGTACGACCCGGCACGATGTCAGGGACGTTGCGAGCCAAAAATGCCGCTGCATCATCGCATGCGCGTCCTTTCTGCTGCACTTTTGGTGCTGGGTCTTGCCTGGACCGGTATCGGTTTTTTCGGTGCCTCTGCCTGGGGGGCCGCCGGCAGTGTCTCGGGCTGGTCCGGTTCGCTGGAACGGTCCGCGGCGTTCGGTCGTGTGACGGCCGTCGGGCTTGCCGCCCCGAGTCCCGTCGACTGGGACGAGAAGGACGAAGAGCTCAACACCGTCGACGGCGACCCCGGCGCGGACCTCCAATGGGACAAGAAGACCGGTCGGGTGCGGGTGTGCGACCGGGAGGAGGACGGCCACCTTGCCCGCGGTGTCGTCTCCGCGGGCGGGAGAGTGTTGATCGGGAAAAAAGAGCTGCGGGCGGCCGGAAAAGGGCATTGCAACGAGGCGAAAATCCCGAACTACAAGCCCGGCAAGAAATACTCCTTCACGGTCTGCCTGCGTCGAAGCGATGACCATCCAGACGGTTATTGCAACATGAGTGACAACAAGAAATGGCCCACCGCGGAACGGGAGCGGGATCATTGTCTCAAGGTCTGGCAGAAGACCTATCAGCGGGGCGATGAGGGCGAGGGGCCGACGGTCAAATGCGTGGGCGGGGTGGATGAGTACTGCCGCGACTTCGCAGGAACGGGAAACGCCCTCAACTGGGAGGACAAGTGTGTCAAAGATCTCAAGAAGAAACTAGAGAAAAAGATACTCGCGCCGCCCAAGGGTAAGCGGAAGCCCGACAAGTACTTCATCACGCACCGGCCCGATGCCGAGATGCCGCGCGGTAACGCGAAGAAGGTCGACAAAGTCACCGAACCTGTGGGGCCCGTACTCGGCTGGTTGGTGTGGAGCGCCCTGGGCGGGTGCGTGCTGGGTTTCATCGTGGTCGGCGGAAGAATGGCCATCAGGCATAGGAGGGGGGAGTTCGGTGGGCTGGCCGGTGAACTCGGCTGGGTGTTCTTCGCCTGCGTCATCGCAGGCTCCGGGTTCGCCGTCGTGCTGATCTCCCTTCTGGTCGACCCGCTTTGAGTCAACGGTCTATCGTGCCTGAATGAAGAGTCATCATGACTCTTGATTCGGGCAGTTTTGGGGCTGCTTGTGGAAGAACTACTTGACGAGGCATGGGGCTGGCTCGTCGACAAACTCAAAGACTGGGCGCTGTCGACTTTCGAGACCTTCCTGCTGTGGTGGATGAGTGACACCGCGTACTACGCGCGGATGACCGGCGAGAAGGGCGGTGTACTCTACTCGCTTCGCGAGCACCTCAACTGGCTGATCGCGGTGATGGCGTTCGCCGGCTTCATGGTCGCGGCCTTCCGGATGGCCGTCCAGCGCAAAGGTGAACCTATGCGGGCGGCACTCTCGCATTTTGTCGAGCTGGCCGTGATCGTCCTCACCCTGGCCACCGCGGTGAATCTGGTGAATATCGCGTCGGACAGGTATTCCGCGTGGATCATCCAGGACATGATGCCGAAAGGCGGATTGGCCGAAAAGTGGGATGCGGGCGTGGGCGTGCTCGAAATGCATGAAAACGATGCGAACTTCATCGTTGCCTGCTTCTCGCTGTGTGCGGCACTGTCGACGGTGATCCAGTTCGGGTTGATGCTCTTCCGGAGTGGTGTGCTGATTCTTCTGGTGGGGATCCTTCCCGCGGTGGCCGCTTCGAGGTTCACCTCGTATGGAGATGCGGCCTACCGGAAGTGCATCCACTGGTTGATCTCGTTTGTGTTGTTCAAGCCGGTCGTCGCAACGATCTACGCTGCGGCCTTGAAGTTGCTGGTGTCCGACAACGAGGCGGATCGTCTTTTCGGTATGGCTCTGATCGCCGGGGCGGTGTTCGCGCTGCCGGCGACGATGCGCGCGGTGATGCCGGGAGTCGCGGAGAACAACGCCTTCTTCGGCATTCGCCAGGTCGGCCACTTCACCTTCGGTGGCACCGCGGTGAACGTCGGGAAACGCACCGGCTTGTGGACGGGGCTCACGGGCATCGGCGGCGGTCCCAGCGGCGGGGCGGCCAAGAGCAGCGGCGCTCCTGTCGTGATGATCGAGGAAGTTCCGGTCATCAGAGGCGGTGGCGGTGGCGGCAGTGGCAGCGGTAGTGGAGGCGGCGGTGGCGCCCCCAGTGATGGCGGCCCGACCGGTGCTTCAGAGGGCGCCGGCGCTCCCGACGACGGCGGCCCGACCGGGAGCCCGAGCGGCTCCGGCGGCACCCCCGGCGGCACCCCCGGCGGCACCCCCGGCAAAGCTCCCGGTGGTGCTCCCGAAACGAGCCTGAGCGGCGCGGACATCCTTCCGAACGGCGCGGACACCATTCCGAGCGGCACGCCGGGGGCCAACTATGTCGCTCGTGCCGTTGAGGCGGCGGGTCGGGCGTCCGATCGGGCCTTCGCAGGCGCCTCCGGCGCTGCGGATCGGGCCTACACAGGTGCCTCTGACGCTGCCAATCGGCGTCTGAAAGGTGCCACCGGTTCGGGCGGTCCTTCCGGATCGGGTGGGGGTACCGGAGGGTCCACCCCGTCTGGTGGTGGCCCGAGCGGAAGCGTCTGAGCGGTGACGAATTGAGTGGTGTTGGCGGGATACGAGGAGTGAGGTGTCTGGGATGGCTTCTGGGTATCGTGAACCCACCTATGGGAATTGGCGTAAGCCGGTTTCTCCGGGGATCGGGCGGTTGGGGTTGGTCGGGACCCTGATCTTGATGTTCGGGCTGATCATGATCACCATGTTGGCGACGGTGTCGGCGAAGCTGGCTTTGTTCGGTCTTGTGGTGCTGGGGTTGGTGATGTTGCCGTTGGTGCTGCAGGATCGGAACGGGCGGACGGCGCTTCAGGCGATCACGGCGCGGACGAGTTGGTGGTGGGGGCGTTCGCAGGGTTGGCATTTGTATCGGTCGGGTCCGTTGAGTGTGGTTTCGCGTGGTTCTTACCGGTTGCCGGGGTTGTTGGCGATGTCGCGGTTGGTGGAGGGCCGTGACTCGCATGGGCGGCCGTTCGCGTTGGTGGTGATTCCTGCTACCAAGCACTACACGGTGGTGTTTGAGTGCAATGCCGATGGGGCGGCGTTGGTGGATCAGACGCAGATCGATGCGTGGGTTGCCAACTGGGGGCATTGGCTGGCGTCGTTGGGTTATGAGCCGGGGTGTGTGGCGGCGAGCGCGACCATCGAGACGGCCCCCGATCTGGGGCATCGCCTTCGTGAGGAGGTGTATGCCAACAGCGATCCGAATGCTCCGGATCTGGCGCGGGCGGCGTTGGAGGAGATCGTGTGGAACTATCCGGTGGGCAGCGCCCGGATCTCCACCCGGATCGCGGTCACTTTTGCGGCGCTGCCGCATCCGGGGGGCAAGCGCCGTGACCAGGATGCGATGGTGCGGGAGATCGGGATGCGGATTCCGGGGTTGATCTCGGGGTTGGAGATGACCGGTGCCGGTTCGGCTCGTCCGATGACCGCTGACCAGTTGGCCCGGGCGGTGCGGTCCGCGTATGACCCGGGTGCGCAGGCGGATATGGAGACCGGCCAGGAGCCGGCGCGGTGGGAGGACGCCGGTCCGGTCGCGGCGCAGGAGTCCTGGGATCACTATGTGCACGCCAGCGGGTACTCCATCACCTGGGGGATGGCTGAGGCGCCGCGTGGTGAGGTGCTGTCGAGTGTGATGCGGGGTCTGGTGTCCCCGCACCAGGACATCGCCCGCAAGCGGGTCACCTTCCTGTACCGGCCGCATGATCCGGCCTCGGCGGCGCGGATCGTGGAGCGCGATCGCCGGGACTCGCGGTTTCGGCTGGACGGTGCCACCAACGCCGCCCGCAGCGAGTTGGACGTCATGAAGAGTGATCAGTCGGCGCACGAGGAGGCGCGGGGGGCGGGGGTGACCCGGTTCACCATCCTGGTGACCGCGACCGTCCATGAGGCTGATCAGCTCCCGGTCGCGGCCGCCGCCGTCGACACGCTCGCGGCTCCTGCGCGTCTGCGGTTGCGGCGGATGTACGGGTCGCAGGCCTCGGCGTTCGCGGCCGCGCTCCCGTTGGGCATCGTGCTGCCCGACCATCTCCAGGTCCCCGCGATGGTGAGGGAGTCGCTGTGAACGGCCCATCAGAGGACGAGAAGGACACCAAAGGCAAGAAGAAGGGCAAGAAGGACAAGGAGAAGAAGGACAGGGAGAAGAAGGAGGGTCGGCCGGAGCTCAAGCCCGGGTTCCGGGGGTTCGCCCGCCGTGGTGGGGGGCGTGCCTCCTATGTGGAGATGCCGTCTGAGTGGCGTGGGACCACGGTGCAGGTGTGCGGGTTGTGGCCGTTCGGGGCGGGGTCGGGGACGCCGATGATGGGTGTGCCGCTGGGGCGGGAGCTGACCACCGGCGCGGCGCTGTGCTGTGATCCGATCTCCTGGTTCCAGCGCGCCAACCTGATCCACAACCCCTCGGCGCTGGTGCTGGGCAAGCCCGGGCTGGGCAAATCGACCCTGATTCGCCGGATGGTGCTGGGGCTGGTCGGGCAGGGCGTCTTCCCCATGGTGCTGGGAGACCTCAAACCCGACTACGTCGATCTGATCCGGGCGCTGGGCGGGCAGATCATCAAACTCGGCCGCGGGCTGGGCTCACTGAACGTGCTGGACCCCGGTGCGACGGCGGCTGCGGCGGCGCGGCTCCCGGAGCAGGCGCGGACCAAGCTGGTCGCCGACGCGCACGGCCGGCGGCTGAACATGGTCGCGGCGCTGTTGACGGTGCTGCGCGGCGGGCCGATCGCCGACACCGAGCGCACCGTGCTGAACGCCGCGCTGCGGGTGCTGGACGAACGCCACCCGGGCGTGCCGGTCCTGCCCGACCTGATCAAGGTGATCGACGAGGGCCCCGAACGGCTCCGGTCGGTGACCCTGGCCCGGGGGGATGAGGCCAAGTACCGCGCGGCGGTCGACCCGCTGCACGCCTCACTGCTGGGGGTGCTGGACGGCCCGATGGGAGAGACCTTCGCCCGCCACACCACCACCAAGATCGACCTGGACAACCGCGGCGGTGTCTGCATCGACATCAGCGGGATCGACGACTCCGACGCCGAACTACAGGCCGCCGTCCTGCTGGCGTGCTGGTCGGACGGGTTCGGCGCGGTCGAGGCCGCGCACGCCCTGGCCGACGAGGGCCTGGAACCACGGCGGCACTTCTTCGTCGTGCTGGACGAGTTGTGGCGGGTACTGCGGTCCGGGCGCGGCCTGGTCGACCGGGTCGACGCCCTCACCCGCCTGAACCGGCAGCGCGGCGCCGGCCAGGTCCTGATCACCCACACCATGGCCGACCTTCTGTCGTTGCAGGACGAGTCCGACCGGCTCAAGGCCAAAGGCTTCGCCGAACGCGCCGGGATGGTGATCTGCGGCGGGCTGCCGCAGGCGGAGATGCCCATGGTCAACGAGGTGGTCCGGATGTCGGGCATCGAGCAGCGCATGATCGTCGACTGGTCCACACCGCCCTCCTGGAACCCCGACGCCCGCGAAGACAGCGAACCCCCGGGACGCGGCCGGTTCCTGGTCAAGGTCGGCGGCCGCCCCGGCATCCCGTTCAGAGTCGAACTCACCTCCGTCGAACGCGACGTCAACGACACCAACAAGCGCTGGACCAACTCGACGACAGTGCCTGCGGCCGGTATCGGCTGACCTCCCCGCACCCTCTTCCTCCGCTCCGCCCCACCCTGCGGACCAGGCGCCGGCGCCCGGCCCGCGGGGTGATAGGCGCCGCTGCTAGCCTGATGGCATGTCAGGCGCATCGTGCTCGGCCGTTTGTGCGGCAGTGACCAGGACGTCCCGCTAGCGGCGGGACGTTCGGCTCTCAGCACCACCCATCCTGGGACGTCCAGCCGCTTCGTGATCAGTCCGGAGCGGCCCTTTGTGCTGCTCGGTAACTCTTCAGAGCGACGGAGCACTCGGTGCCTTCAGGCATTACTTCTTCCGGCGGGCAGAGCCCGTCTCCCACACGCGCTTGGCTCGTGCTGTGCGCGATGTCCATGCTGCAGTTCTTCATCGCGGTAGACGTGACCGTGGTCAACATCGCGCTGCCCTCGATCGGCGCGGATCTCGGCGTCGGTGGCCACTCGCTTACCTGGGTGGTGGTCGGTTACACCATCACCGGCGGCGGGCTGCTGATGCTCGGCGGTCGCCTCGGCGACCTGCTGGGCCGCCGCCGCACGCTGCTGGTCGGCACGACCCTGTTCGGCGCGGCATCGCTGCTGGCGGGACTGGCCCCCTCGTTCGCGGTCCTGGTGGCCGCGCGCCTCTTCCAGGGGGCGGGCGAGGCCATCGCGCTGCCGGCGGCGATGGCCACCATCGTGCTGATGTTCCCCGAGGGCCCGCGCCGGTCGCGGGCCCTGAGCGTCTGGGCCGCGGTCGCCAGCTGCGGACTGGTGCTCGGATTCGCCCTCTCCGGGATCATCACCGCCCATCTGGGGTGGCGCTGGGTCTTCCTGATCTCGGTGCCGTTCATCCTGGTCGTGATCGTGGCCGCGCTCGTGCTCGTCCGGGCCGACCGTCCCGCGTCCCGCGCACAGGCCAGGCTGGACCTGCCGGGCGGGCTTCTGCTGACCGCGAGCCCGCTGTTGTTCACCTACGCCGCTGTCGAAGCAGGCGAACCCGGAACGAGCCCGTGGGTGAGCCTGGTGGCGCTGACCGGTGCGGTGCTGGCCGCCGCTGGGTTCGTACGGGTCGAGTCGCGATCCTCGAACCCGCTGGTGCCGCCGGCCTTCTTCGCCAACCGTGCCCGGGTACGGGCGAACCTGACGACGATGCTCCTCAGCGGAGCGTTGTCGACCTCATTCCTGCTGTTCACGTTCTACCTGCAGGACCGTCTCGGGATCGGTCCGCTGGGAGCTGGGCTCACGATGTTGCCCTTGGCCGTCGCGCTGATCGTGGCCTCGGTTCTCGTGCCGCGGCAGCTGGGCCGTTGGGGAGCCCGCGCGTGCGTGCTGGCAGGTCTCGGAGCCGCCGCGGGCGCGATGGCGGTGATCGCGCTCGTGGCGGCCCTGGGTGCCGGGGCGGCGTGGCTGCTTCCGGCGATGCTGCTGATCGCTGCCGGGATGGGCTTCGGGCTGGTAGGGCTGCAGTACATCGCTGTCAGCGGAACGACCGACGAGGACGCCGGGATCGCCTCCGGCGTCCAGCGGGCAGCCGACCAGCTCGGCGGGGCCGCTGGTGTGGCGGTCTACGTGGGCATCGGGTTCGCCCCCGCCGTGCACGCCGCGGACCCGTTCCTGATCGCCGCGATCCTGGCCATCGCCGGGCTGGCCGTCGGCGCCGTGGTCGTCGGCCGCCCCTCAGCCATCACGAAGGTGCAGCCGCAGACCGAGTAGGAGACCGCGCCGCCACGCTCTGCCATCCGGCAGCGGCGTGGCGGCGCGTCCCTTCCTGCTCGCGCCCCACGCTCGAACCCCCTGGGTTGGGCTCCGGCGTGAGGTCGTGCTGACTGTCTGTCCGCGCAAGCTCTTACTCGTCCGCGACGATCGGGATCGGGACCGGAAGCGGGACCGGCTCCACCTGCCTGCGCCGCGACAAATCGGTGATGGCCGGTGAGGGCTGCCTATCAAGGTCTGCTGCCGTGTCCTGGGCGTGTCCGAGTCCGGGTTCCCTATGTGGCGCAAGCGGCCGCCCACGATGCGGGCGATCCGGCACGCCTGGCTGACCGAGCAGATCCGCCGGGTGCACGCCGAATCCCGCGCCACCTACGGCGGTCAGCGCATGCACGCCGAACTCACACTCGGGCTGGGCATCGCGGTCGGGCACGGTGCGGAGACACTGATGCGCCGCGCCGGCCTGCCCGGCTCCGGCGGCGCCGCCGGATCCACCAGACCCCGACAGCAGTCGACCTGGTCGATCGCCAGTTCACCCCGCGACCAGCCTGACCGATTGTGGGTCACCGATATCACCGAACACCCCACCCGCGAAGGCTAGGTCTACTGCTGTGTGGTGCTGGACGCCTATCCCCGCAAAGTGGTCGGCTGGTCCATCGACTCGGCACAGACCGCCACGCTGGTCAGCACGGAGTGCAGTTCGCCTCCTGGGTGTTCTCCCAGCGCGCCAAGGCGTCCGGACTGGTGGCCTCCATGGGCTCGGTCGGCGACTGCTCGACAACGCGGTCGCGACCGTTCAGCTAGCCGGGCTTCCGGCCCTCGTCATGAACGAGGACATCGACGATCCTCCACGCGGAGGTGAGCCCTCACCAAGGACCAGTGGCCCTATCGGCCAGACTCCAGGAACCAGCGAAGGACGCGTTCACCGGAAGGCCTTGTCTCAGAGCACGTTCCCCATGATCGCGTTTCCCGAATAGGAGCGCATCAAGCAGGCTGATTCCAAGCCTCTCTGCTCCAGCACGAGCCCTCCCTACTTTCACCACGCCGATCGAAGCCGCCATCGGCCGCCTCACTCCCCGGGAAAGGCCACCTGGTGCTGCATAGGACTGTCCGGCTCAAGCATCGCCACACAAGCGAATCCGGCTGAGGGGCTTTTCCTGGTCTGCAGCCGGGCTCAGCGTATGTCCAGGACACGTAACCGCAACATGGTCAACCACAGCAATCACACCTCCTCAAGAGCGGGCTCGCTCAACACATCCGGGACACAGCAAAGATCACTACTCCGGCCACGTTCAGCGCCAAGCCGGACGAGGACGATGCCGGTGCTTGACGGCAAGCCCCAGCTCCGAACGGTGCTCCCTAGGTAGGCGAGTGTGCCTTTCCCACTCCCTGAAAGGAGAAATCTCATCAATAGCAGTCGAATCGCGTCGATGGGCGTGCTGATGATGTCCGCCGCCGGGCTCCTCACCGGCTGCGGAGCGCTTGGCGAGGATGACCCCGTAGCCGCTGCCACCCCGTCATCTCCGGCACCCGAAGAAGCGGGCCAGTCGAGTCAACCTGGGCAGAGCAATGGCCAGGCGACACCGCCTGGAACCAGGCTGGAATTCGGGCAGCGCGCCGTCGTCCCGTTCGATTACGGTTCGAAGAAGGGCACCATAGGCATCACTGTCACCACGATCGAGAAGGGTGATCAGTCCGACTTCTTGCGGCGCTTCGGATCGCGAGCGAAGGGACTGACCCCGTACTACATCCGCTACCGGATCGAGAACGTGGGCGGTACCGACCTGTCCTTCACCACAGCGCCGTCGCTTACGGCGCTGGACCAGGATGGACGCGGCACGGGCGTCGTTCTGGTCGGCGACCTGCCCGGCTGCGAGCGTGGCGAGGCGGGCGCGAACTTCAAGACGGCAGGGGCGACGATCGAGGGCTGCCGCCTCCAGGCCGGACGAGGCGGCACCGAGGTGACCAGTGCCGAGTACAACGACTCGAAGGGCGGCTACAGCGACAGTCCGATCGTCTGGCAGCGCTGACCCAACCCTCCCAACGGGCTGTCCGGCTTCTGTCCCTGCAACGAGCCAAACCGCCTTCCCGCCCCTCGGCGCCGGAGCACGAGCCGAGGCGCTTCACCGCCGACAGCTGAGCGGTCTCCGCAGCCAACGACCCTGGAGCGGGATCACGGGCGCGGAGCCGCTACGGCTGCCGGTGTTTGACAACGCGTCTGTGGGTGAGTCCTCTCGAAGCATGCATCCTCGAACTGAGGTCACCAGTGGGTGTCCGCAGGCAAACCGACCCCCTCGGGGCGTGGATCAGGTTGTTCGCGCTATGTCTACGAGCGGTGTCGCAGAAGTAGGCGATCCAGATCGCGACCTTGAAGCGAGCGTCGGCCCTGCTGTTGGCGGACGGTGCGGACTCACCATCTAAGGTGCAGTCGAACGCTCGAACGCTGCGTTTCGAGCGCGCAGGGACCCGGCGAGCGATGCACCACACCCACCGCCCGCCAGGCCGAGCCGCCACCGAATGCAGTTCTGCAGGAGCGGTGTTCTCTGCCACCACCAGATCATCAAGCCTTTCACCCACAGGCCCACAGATCGATTGGGCACATCAAGCTCTATCCCTCTCGGCGCGGCCCAAGTCCCACCGCTCCCGCTCGGCGCGCGACCGTGTCGGTTCCTGGTGCCCGGACGGACCCGCCGAGCTTGGCGTTCTGGACACGCCCTACGCGCGGTACCCCTTCATGCAGTTGTGCGGGCTGGCCTCCAGTTTCCGCGCAACCCCGCCGACGGGCTTACCGATCTCGCGCGGAAGGGCGGCCTGGCGCCGAAACGCAGATGGAACACGCGCCGTGGCACATGGCCTCTTTCCGGGGCGTCTGATGCTCCATGGCCGTGACCAACAAGAGCTGGCGAGAACTGGCTGATCGTTTGTCCGCGCCCTGCGGAAGTCGAGCTGCGCAATTCGTCCGGAGGCCGAGTGTCCGGTCACCTAACGCAACGTAGCTGACATGCGGCGGCACAGCCCCGCATGCTGGTCGAGGGCGTCGCCGTTCCGTGTATGTTCCGGATCGTGAAATCTACGGCAGGTGAACGCGTGTCCGAGGACGGTGGCTCCTGGCCGGTCCGGCATTTTTCGCAGGCGAACCCGAAAGGCCAGGGGCAAGGAGATGTACCGGCTCTCTTGCGACGGGTCGCTGACTCGATCGAGGAACTAGGACCGGTGGAGGTTCAGGACCTGATCATGCACCAGGAGATCACCGCTGACGGCCCGTGGGTGAGCCTGACCGTCTACTTCCACCCCGCTCAATAACGCTTGGCGCTGCCGCGTGGACACGCTCCCCGTCCGCGAGGCTGTGCGCGCGGAGTAGCCGCCCCCACCCTCAGCATCGGGGGGCCGCACACTTCTACCGCAAGATTCGCCTCTCTCCGGGGTGTTGTGAACGGTGACCGGGGATGGCTACCGTCTCGCTCTGAACGCCTGATCGCGGCAGGTTGGTTCGCCTTCGGTGGCCTGGGCTTGCTCGCCGGTTGTCTGGCGTGGCTGCGCATGCTCAACCTGTTGACCAGCCGGACCGCTCAAGTTGTTCCGCGCTGGCTGGCCGCGCTGGCGGTGATTCCGTTGACGCTTCCGGGCATGGCCGGGCTCTTCTTCGGACTGGGCACCCTCGGAGACTGAACATCCAGACGCCGTCGCGCCCAGATGACCGCCGCCAGTCTGCGGCCGGGCGGAGGCGTCGCGACGCACGGACGTAAGAAACCTGCGGTGACGGCTCCGCGTCGAAGGGCTGACCGCCTGCCGACCGTATTGAACCCGATGCCGCGAATCAGCTATCGTCCCGTGATCAATACCCGCCTGACCTGCGAGCCTTGGATGACCCAGCGCCCGAGGGCGCGGGGCACGCGCGCCGTCCCCCTGTGCCGAACCTTAGGGACTTAGCACTGCCGGCCCGGACCGCATGGAGTTGCCGGAACCGTGGCACGGCCGGACCGTCTCATGCAGCCGCCCAGTTCGTGATCTCCAGGAGCCCCATGTCATCCCCGCCATATCAGGGGGCACAGCCCCCTTCCGCACCCCCCAGACGCGGCAAGGTGCGCACGTTCTTCGGCATCTCATTCATCGTGTGCGCTGTCGGCGGGCTGCTGCTGACCTTCGCGTTCGGCTGGTACGTCTTCCTCGACGACGCGCAGGTCCGCAACCCCGCCTACGAGGCGACCATGTGGCGCAATGAGCCCGCCGACGAACTCTTCCCGGACAAGCTGAACGGCAGCGTCGAGTCCGGAGAGGGGGGCAACCCGTCGAACGCGAAGTGGGTACGGGCGGGCATCTCCCAGGACACGTCCTGCGAGAAAGGCCTCGACGGCGACGCCCTCAAGGCGGCCACCAGGTATGGCTGCGAGGCGGTGCTGCGCGCCACCTACGTTGAGGCCACCGGCTCGCATGTGGCGACGATCGCGCTGATCGTGGTCAAGGACCATACCGAGGACGGCGACGGCTTCACCCCGGCGAACAGGCTCGGCGACCGGATACAGGACAAGGGGGACGACATCGACCAACCCGACTTCGGCGTACGCGCCTTCACCGTGCCCGGCACGCCCGCCGCGAAGTGGACTGACGAGGCGCGCAACGGAACCTACGCCACGACCGCGTCCGAGTACGCCGTCGCAGCCACGGCCGGGGCCACCGACGGCCGGCGAGCGGGCCGACTGCCCGCGCCTTGGAACGGGACAAGCGACGTCTCGGCCGGGCGCGGCGACCGTGCGACGTTCACCTATGGGGCCGAGGCGCTGACCAAGTCGTACGCGGATTGGCTCGGCCGACTCTCCGAGGGTGAGGCATCGTGACCGCTTTCAGCCGGATCGTGCCGATCCTCATCGTCTCCGTGCTCGGAGGGGCACTGGCCACCGCCCTCGCCGCACCGGCCCAAGCCGACATCCGCGGTTGGGAGAAGAACGCGCTCGGTCTCCCCGCGGCCCACGCGGTCAGCCAGGGTGAGGGAGTGACCGTCGCCGTGCTCGACACCGGCGTCGAAGACTCCCACCCCGCCCTGAAGGGCAAGGTCATCCAGGGCCCCGACTTCGTCGGCTTCGGCGCCAAGCGCGGCGGCCAGCACTGGGGCCACCACGGCACGGCCATGGCCGACAGCGTGCTCCGCGTCGCCCCGAAGGCGCGTGTCCTCTCTCTCAGGGCGATCCTCGAGACCGAGGACCCGGGGTTCAAGAACTGGGAGAAGCTCATCGAGGAGCAGGGGAAGAAGAACCAGCAGCGGGGCGGTGACGCGGGGTTGTCACCCATTGCCAAGGCGATCCGGTACGCAGCCGATCACGGCGCCGACGTCATCTCGATGTCCCTGGGAGATGACGACGTCCTGTCCAACCACGCTGACGATGCCGAGGCCGAGGCCATCACCTACGCCATCGGCAAGGGGATCCCCGTGCTCGCCGGCGCCGGGAACGGCGGCCGGACCGATCAACGCAGCAACATCGACGCCAACGGCGCCTCCTGGCCGGCCGGATACCCCGGCGTCATCGCGGTCGCGGCCCACGGACCGAACGGCGAGCGCGCCCCGTTCTCGACCGTGCACACCTACAACCAGATCTCCTCCCCGGGACGGGGGATCTGGGAGGCCCAGGTCAACGGCGGCTACGACTACGGCAACGGCACGTCCCAGGCGACCGCGGTGGCCTCCGGTGTCTCCGCCCTGGTCAAGGGACGCAACCCGAAGCTCGCTCCCGACCAGGTACGCGCCATCCTCACCGGCACGGCCACTCACCCTCCGGGCGGTTGGGACCCCATGTTCGGGTTCGGGCGGATCAACGCCGCCAGGGCGGTGCAGGCCGCGGCCAACCCGCCAAAGGCGTTCAACGCCGCGCCCAAGTACCGGGGAAAGAAGACGCTCGGCACGCCTGACGGCACTCCGAAGCAACTCGCCGCAGAGAAGCACACCACGGACATCGTGGCCTTCGCCATCGGCCTCGGGCTCGGCGCGGTCATGCTGACGGGCGGCCTCCTGCTGCTGCGCCGCCGCAAACCGAGGGCAGTTCCCGCCGGCGGAGCGCCGTTCGGCGGCCCCGTACCGCCGCCGTACGGCCCGGGTGGTCCCGGTGGTCCCCCGCCGGGAGGCCCACCGCCCCACGGGCCGGGTGGCTCACCGTACGGAGGCCCCCCGGCGGGGCGCCCACCCACCCTCTGAGCCTTGACCGTGTACGGCGTCTCGTGGAGGTCTGCACTTCCGCGAGACGCCGGCGGGCTCTCCGTGCGGCGTGCGGCTCACGGCCACCATGACCGCTCAGCCCGAGGAACCGACCGCGCCGCGCGATCCCGGCGAGGACCAGGCCGCGATCTTCGATGCGCTCCCGCCGGCGCACCGAGAGCAGTTCCGGGCCGAGTACGACGAAGCGCTCGATGCCGCGCACGACCCGGCGCGCTTCGAACAGGTCCAGGCCCTGCTGCGCCAGTGGCGGCTGCGGGGCCATCGCCTACGGCCGTCCCGGCTACGAGGAAGCGGTACAGGACGCTCTCCAGGGCAGAGCAGAGAGCCTCGTCCGCCCCTTGCTTGAGCGTCTCCTCGACATGCTGGGACGCTGTACCGGAACGACCAGGCCAGGCAGCCATCCGTCACGCCTTCTTCGGTGAGAACGGCGAAGGCAAGCTCACGCTTTCGGTCGGGACGCCGAACGCGCGCCGTGGCATGCGGCGTCCAGTGGTGGCATCTGATGTCACATGGGCCATGAACGAGAGGAGCCGGTTTCCGCAGGTCAAGCGCGGAAACCGGCTGATCATTTCGGGGTGCCCCCTGCAGGATTCGAACCTGCGCACACGGCTCCGGAGGCCGTTGCTCTATCCCCTGAGCTAAGGGGGCGCGACGCGGTACGAGGTTACCAGGGTTGGCGGGGTGACGCGCACGGGGAGGTTCGCCGTGCGTCAGGGGGGTGGAGTGGGCTAACTTCGAGGCCGTGACCGAGCCACTGGGACGCGTGCTGGTCGTCGATGATGACGAGGTGATCCGCCAGCTCATCGCCGTGAACCTGCAACTGGAGGGGTTCGAGGTGTCGACCGCGGTGGACGGTCAGGACTGCCTGGAGAGGGTGGGCGAGGTCCGGCCGGACGTGATCACGTTGGACGTGATGATGCCGCGGCTGGACGGGTGGGTGACGGCGGTCCGGCTGCGGGAGGACCCCGGGACGGCGCACATCCGGGTCGTGATGATCACGGCGCGGGCGCAGGAGCATGACGTGCGGCGGGGGAACGAGATCGGTGTGGACGCCTACGTGACCAAGCCGTTCGACCCGAACCAGCTGATCCAGACGGTGCGGAAGCTCGCGGCGGTGTCCAGATAGTGGTCGGCTAGTCTCGCCAGGGTGACTCCAGCGGGTGTGGGCGAGGCCCTTGTGCGCGCGGTGCGGGACGCCGTGGCGGAGGGTGAGCTCGATGTCGATGTGCCTGGTGGGGTCGTTGTCTTCAGCCGGGGCGGCGGGGTCTTCGAGAGTCCTGTGGCGCTCCGGTTGGGCGTCGATCCGCGGGTGATCGCGCGGCGGGCCGGGGGTGCCGTCATCGGGCCCGGGTTCGTGCGGGTCGAGGTGGCTCCCGGGGATCTGGTGGACGGGATCCGGTGTGATCCCGGTTACGGGATGGCGCGGGTGCCGCGGGGGACGTGGAATGAGTGGCCCCGGACGTTCGATAATCCCGGGTTCTCGGTGCGTTATGCCTATGCGCGGGCCCGCTGGGTGGGGCGGTGGGCCGGGAGCCTCGGTCTTGAGGCCGGGCGGCTGGAGGCCGGGCCGGTCGAGGCGGAGGTCGTGGGGGCGCTGGGGGACGTGCCGGGACGGGCAGAGCAGGCGGAGCGGGAACGGGATGCCCGGCCGCTGATGTTCTGTTTGGAGAAAGTGGCGCTGGCGTACCACGAGGCGCATGAGCGTTGTTCCGCGTTGCCCGTGGGTGACGAGGAGCCCGGGGCCGTGCACGCGGGGCGGGTCGCCCTGGCGGAGGCCGTCGAGATCGTTCTCGGCAACGGGCTGAACATGATCGGTGAGACCCCTAGAGAGCGGATATGAGTCGAGTACATCCTGCCGGGCCGCGGCACGCCGACGTCCTGCCCGAGGACCATCCGGCCGGGCCGGCGGACGATCTGAACGCGCTGGAGCCGACCGTGTGGCCGCGGAGCGCCAAGCGGGACGACGGCGTGCTCACCGTCGGCGGGGTCGATGTGCGGGAGCTGGCGAAGGAGTACGGGACGCCCCTCTACGTCTATGACGAGGAGGACGTGCGGAGCCGCGCCAGGGAGTATGCGGCGGCGTTCCATGACGGGGACGTCCACTACGCGGGGAAGGCCTTTCTCTGTACGGCCGTCGCGAGGTGGCTCAAGGAAGAGGGCCTCGGGCTGGACGTGTGCAGCGGGGGTGAGCTCGCGGTGGCCCTGGCGGCGGGCTTCCCCACCGAGCGCATCACTCTGCATGGGAGCAACAAGGCGTCCTGGGAGATTGAGAAGGCTCTTGAGGTGGGTGTCGGACGGATCGTGCTCGATTCGTTCGAGGAGATAGCGCGGGTCGGCTACCTGGCCCAGGAGATGGGTGCGACGGCCAAGGTGATGGTGCGCGTGACCACGGGGGTCGAGGCGCACACCCATGAGTTCATCGCGACCGCCCATGACGACCAGAAGTTCGGGTTCTCCAGGAGTTCCGGGGCCGCGCTGGAGGCCGTCCGGCGGGTTCTGGAGTTGAAGCAGCTGCGGCTGGTCGGGCTGCACAGCCATATCGGGTCGCAGATCTTCGACGTGGACGGGTTCGAGGTGGCCGCGCACCGGCTGGCCGAGCTGCTGGTCGCGATCCGGGACGAGCACGGCATCGAGCTTCCCGAGCTGGACCTCGGCGGCGGCTACGGCATCGCCTACGTGCCGGGGGAGGAGCCGCACGACCCGAAGTCGATCGCGGACGGGCTGCGGGACATCGTCGCCCGCGAGTGCAAGGCGTACGAGCTGGCCATGCCGCGGCTGACGGTGGAGCCGGGGCGGGCGATCATCGGGCCCGGCGGTGTCACGCTGTACGAGGTCGGGACGGTGAAGGACGTCGAGGGCCTGCGCACCTACGTGTCGGTCGACGGGGGGATGAGCGACAACCTCCGCACCGCGTTGTACGGCGCGGAGTACACCGGGGTGCTGGCGAGCCGGTCGTCCGACGCATCGCCCATGCTCAGTAGGCTTGTCGGCAAGCACTGCGAGAGCGGCGACATCGTGGTGCGAGACCTGTGGTTCCCCGAAGATCTTTCGGCGGGTGACCTGGTGGCCGTCGCGGCGACCGGGGCGTACTGCCGGTCGATGGCCAGCAACTACAACCATGTCCCGAGGCCGGCCGTGGTGGCGGTGAGGGACGGCAGGTCGCGCGTGATCGTCCGCCGGGAGAGCGCGGAGGACCTGCTGCGGCTCGATGCGGAGGTCGAAGCGTGAAACCCGGACTGCGCGTGGCGCTGCTCGGATGCGGCGTGGTCGGCACGGAGGTCGTCCGGCTGCTGAACGAGCAGGCCGACGACCTGGCCGCGCGTGTCGGGGCGCCGCTGGAGCTGGCCGGGATCGCGGTGCGCCGGCCGGACCGGGTGCGCGCGGGCATCGACCGGGACCTGCTGACGACGGACGCGCAGACGCTGGTGACCAGGGACGACGTCGACATCGTCATCGAGGTCATCGGCGGGATCGAGCCGGCCAGGACGTTGATGCTCGAAGCGATGAAGTCCGGCAAGTCGGTCATCACCGCGAACAAGGCGCTGCTGGCCGAGGACGGCGCGACGCTGTTCGCCGCCGCCAGGGAGTACGGCGCCGACCTGTACTACGAGGCGTCGGTGGCTGGAGCGATCCCGTTGCTGAGGCCGCTCAGGGAATCCCTGGTCGGCGACCATGTGCACCGGGTGCTCGGCATCGTGAACGGCACCACGAACTACATCCTCGACCAGATGGACACGCACGGCGCCGGTTTCAACGACGCGCTGGAGGAGGCGCAGGCGCTCGGCTACGCGGAGGCCGACCCGACCGCCGATGTGGAGGGTTTCGACGCCGCGGCCAAGGCGGCGATCCTCGCGCAGCTCGCCTTCCACACGCCGGTGACGGCGGCGGACGTCCACCGCGAGGGCATCACGGAAGTGAGCGCCGCCGACGTCGCGGGCGCCCAGGCCATGGACTGCGTCGTCAAGCTTCTGGCCATCTGCGAGCGCATCCCCTCAGAGGACGGACGGAACGGACGCGGCGTGTCCGTGCGCGTCTACCCCGCGATGATTCCCAGGTCGCACCCGCTGGCGAGCGTCCGCGAGGCGTACAACGCGGTGTTCGTCGAGGCGGAGTCCGCGGGCTCGCTGATGTTCTACGGCGCGGGCGCCGGTGGTGCTCCGACGGCGTCCGCGATCCTCGGAGACCTCGTCGCGGTGGCCCGCAACGTGGCCGGCGGTACGCCGGGCCCTGTGGAAGTGACGTACGCGAAGCTTCCGGTGCTTCCCATGGGGGAGACGGTCACGCGCTACTACATCCAGGTGGACGTGACCGACGAGGCCGGTGTCCTCGCCACGGTCGCCGAAGAGTTCGCCCGGCACGGCGTCTCCATCCAGGCCGTCCGGCAGGACGGGCTGGGCGAGGAGGCGCAGCTCGTGGTCGTGACCCACCGCGCGCCCGACGCGGCCCTCTCGGCGACGGTGGAGGGGCTCCGCGGCCTCGACAGCGTGCGCGAGGTGGCGAGCGTGATGCGCGTCGAGGGCGAAGAGCCGTCCCGATAGACTCCGGGCAACATCGCAGGTCATACAGGGAGACCGACGTGAACGCGAACGTCCGCGCGTGGCGTGGCCTTATCGAGGAGTACCGCGACCGCCTACCGGTGACGGACGCGACACCGGTCGTCACCCTCCTGGAGGGTGGTACCCCGCTGGTGCCCGCCCACCGGCTGTCCCAGCTGACCGGCTGCGAGGTGTTCCTCAAGGTCGAGGGCGCCAACCCGACCGGTTCGTTCAAGGACCGCGGCATGACGATGGCGATCAGCAAGGCCGCCGAGGAGGGCGCGAAGGCGGTCATCTGCGCCTCGACCGGCAACACCTCCGCGTCCGCCGCCGCGTACGCGGTGCGGGCCGGGATGACCTGCGCGGTCCTCGTCCCCAACGGCAAGATCGCGATGGGGAAGCTGGCGCAGGCGCTCGTGCACGGCGCCCGGCTGCTCCAGGTGGACGGGAACTTCGACGACTGCCTCGAACTGGCCCGCAAGCTGTCGGTCGACTATCCGGTCGCGCTGGTCAACTCGGTCAACAAGTACCGGCTGCTCGGGCAGAAGACGGCCGCGTTCGAGATCGTGGACGCGCTGGGCGACGCCCCCGACGTCCACTGCCTCCCCGTCGGGAACGCGGGGAACATCTCCGCGTACTGGATGGGGTACAAGGAGTACGCCGCCGACAAGGTCGCGACGCGCACCCCCCGCATGCTGGGCTTCCAGGCGAGCGGGGCGGCGCCCTTCGTGAAGGGCGAGCCCGTCCTGAAGCCGCAGACGATCGCCACGGCGATCCGGATCGGCAACCCCGCGTCCTGGGACCTGGCGATCGCCGCCCGGGACGAGTCCGGCGGCGCCATCGACTCCGTCACCGACCGGCAGATCCTCGCCGCCTACCGGCTCCTGGCCAGGGAGGAGGGCGTCTTCGTCGAGCCCGCCTCCGCGGCGAGCGTCGCCGGCCTTCTGCAGGCGAGCGAGCGGGGCGTGGTCACGTCCGGGGCGACGGTGGTCTGCACGGTGACGGGCAACGGCCTCAAGGACCCCGACTGGGCCATCTCCGGTGCGCCCGCGCCCACCACAATCAAGGTGGACGCGCACTCGGCCGCGTCCGAGCTCGGTCTCACCTGAGGTGGGCTGGGCGGAAGGCCCGGTGCTGGTGCGGACCCCCGCGACCAGCGCCAACCTGGGCCCCGGATTCGACTCGCTCGGCCTCGCGCTCGCGCTGTACGACGACGTCGAGGTGGAGGTGACCGGCGGGGGCCTGACCATCGAGGTGGACGGGGAGGGCGCCGAGGTCGCCGACCGCGGCGAGCGCCACCTCATCGTCAAGGTGCTGCGCCGCACGTTCGGCGTGCTCGATGACCTGGCCGGAACCGGTCCCGCGCGCCCGGCCGGGCTGCGGCTGCGCTGCCGCAACCGCATCCCGCACAGCCGCGGTCTCGGGTCGTCGTCCGCCGCGATCGTCGCGGGGATCGTCGCGGCCCGCGCGCTGCACCCCGCCGGGAAGCTCCTCGGCGACGACGCCGCGCTGCGTCTCGCGACCGAGATCGAGGGGCATCCCGACAATGTCGCGCCGTGCCTGGCCGGCGGCCTGACCGTCGCCTGGACGACCCCGGAAGGGCCGAAGTCGGTCCGGCTGGAATCGCAGGTCACGAAGGTCGTGGCGTTCGTCCCCGAGCAGCGGCTGGCGACCGAGCGGGCCCGCGGGCTGCTGCCCGAGACCGTCCCGCACGGGGACGCCGCCGCCAACGCGGGACGTGCCGCGCTGCTCGTCGCCGCGCTCACCGGAGGTCTGGACGCCGGCGTCCTGCTGGACGCGACCGAGGACCGGCTGCACCAGGACTACCGCGCCCCCGCGATGCCCGAGTCCGCGGCGCTGGTCACGAGGCTGCGGGACGCCGGCGTTCCCGCGGTGATTTCCGGGGCCGGGCCTACTGTCCTGGCCTTCACAACCGCATCACAAGTTGATTCGATGGACCGCGAAGTGGGTAAAGGGTGGCACGAACACCCGTTGGACGTCGCGACCCGCGGTGCCCGCGTCATGACCGGCTGATCTGCGGTACGGTCCTGGCGGCGGCGCCGGGGGCGGGGGCATTCGCGCCGATCCGGCCGGTGCAGGGTCCGGCACGATCCCGCTAGGTAAAATGCGAACACATCGACCTCTGGGGAATAGCAGTGTGCCCTGGTGATGTTAGGCTGAATGCCGCACCAGATGCCCCGTTCGGGGCAGCGTGCTCGTCAGCCGCGCGTCGCCTGTTCGGCCCTCCGGTCGTGTCGGTCCCGCGTACTAGGCTCCCCGACACCGTGACATTCCGTTGTCAGGCATTCCAGCGAAACTTCGGACGTGGCGGTACCGGGGACACGCACGAGCGGAACGTCCCGTCCACCATCTGGCTGTGCCCAGAACACGCAGATCCCGGTTCCATCGTGATCAGCGGAGCCCGTCCCGGCGCCCCCGCCGGGCCGCACCACCGGGTCGACTGGCCGAACGCCGGCCAACGCCCGCTCCCTGGGAAGGACCCTTAGTGAGCGAATCCAGCGAACTCCTTACGGACGCAACCAGCACGGAACCCGCCGACGCCGCCGCGTCCGGCGCGGAGCCGGCCGCCCCCCGGCGCCGCCGCTCGGGCACCGGCCTGTCGGCCATGGTGCTGCCCGAGCTCAAGGCGCTCGCGTCCAGCCTCGGCATCACCGGCACGACCGGGATGCGCAAGAGCCAGCTCATCGCCGCCATCCAGGAGAAGCAGGGCGGTCAGGAGCCGGGCTCGGCGGGGGGCGAGCAGGGAGCCGCTGCCCCGGCGAAGGCCGAGCGTCCGCGGCGGAGCCGCACCACCGCCGCCAGGCGCGAGGTGTCCGACGACCAGGTCGCCATCGGCGAGGCGCCGGCGGCCGAGCAGGGCCCGTCCGAGGGGCAGGGCGGCGTCGCCGAGAAGACCGCCGAGAAGACCGCCGAGAAGACCGACAAGCCCGCCGAGAAGGCGGAGAAGGCCGACCGGGGCGAGCGGCAGGGCGGCCGGCAGCGGGGCGAGAAGCAGGACCGGGGGGCTTCCGAGGGACGCGGCGACCGGCAGGGCCGGGACCAGGGCCGCGACCAGGGACGCGAGCAGAACGCCGAGGACGGCGAATCCCAGGGCGGGCGCGACGGCGGCCGGGACGGCAACCGCGACGGGCGCGAGGGCCGCGAGGGCGGCGGACGCCAGCGGCAGCGCGGCGGCCGTGAGCGCGGCGAGGGCCGCGGCGACCGCGGCGACCGCGGCGACCGCGGCGACCAGGGCGGCGGCGGCCGGCAGCGCGGCCAGAACCAGGGCGGCGGCCAGCACGACGATGACGACGGCGGCGGCCGGGGCCGGCGCGGGCGCCGGTTCCGCGAGCGCAACCGGGGCCGCGGCCGCGACCGCTACGAGGAGCCGGTGATCACCGAGGACGACGTCCTCATCCCGGTCGCGGGCATCCTCGACATCCTCGACAACTACGCGTTCGTCCGCACGACCGGCTACCTGCCGGGCCCGAACGACGTGTACGTGTCGCTCGCGCAGGTCCGCAAGAACGGGCTGCGCAAGGGCGACGTCATCACCGGCGCCGTCCGGCAGGCGCGCGAGGGCGAGCGGCGCGAGAAGTTCAACGCGCTGGTCCGCCTCGACACCGTCAACGGGATGGAGCCCGACCAGGCCAAGGGCCGCGTCGACTTCACCAAGCTGACGCCGCTGTACCCGCAGGAGCGGCTGCGCCTGGAGTCCGACCCCGGCATCCTGACGACCCGGATCATCGACCTGGTGTCGCCGATCGGCAAGGGGCAGCGCGGCCTGATCGTGTCGCCGCCGAAGGCCGGCAAGACCATGGTGCTCCAGGCGATCGCCAACGCGATCACCAAGAACAACCCGGAATGCCACCTGATGGTCGTCCTCGTGGACGAGCGTCCGGAGGAAGTCACCGACATGCAGCGGACGGTGAAGGGCGAGGTCATCCACTCGACCTTCGACCGTCCCGCCGAGGACCACACCACGGTCGCCGAGCTGGCGATCGAGCGCGCCAAGCGGCTCGTCGAGCTGGGCCACGACGTCGTCGTGCTGCTCGACTCGATCACCCGCCTGGGCCGGGCCTACAACCTGGCGGCGCCCGCGTCCGGCCGGATCCTGTCCGGCGGTGTCGACTCGACGGCGCTGTACCCGCCGAAGCGGTTCTTCGGCGCCGCCCGCAACATCGAGAACGGCGGCTCGCTGACGATCCTCGCCACCGCGCTGGTGGAGACCGGGTCCCGCATGGACGAGGTCATCTTCGAGGAGTTCAAGGGCACCGGCAACATGGAGCTCAAGCTCAACCGGAGCCTCGCCGACAAGCGGATCTTCCCCGCGGTGGACGTCGACCAGTCGTCCACCCGCAAGGAGGAGATCCTCATGGCTCCGGAGGAGCTGCGGGTGGTCTGGCAGCTGCGCCGGGTGCTGCACGCGCTCGACACGCAGCAGGCGCTGGAGCTCCTCATCGAGAAGATGAAGGAGACCAAGTCCAACGCCGAGTTCCTGCTCCAGGTCCAGAAGACCACGGTCTCCGACGACCGCTGATCAACGACGCGCACGCCCCCGCCCGGCCACCCGGACGGGGGCGTCGCCGTCCCGGCCCGCGAAACGGGCGGCGGGTCGGCCCAGCCACCCCGAGCCGCCAGGCGAGGGCCGTGAGCCGGACTCCATGAAGGGGTGGGGTTATCCCCACCCCGTATCCGGCGGAGGACGTCATGGCGGCCCTCCCTGCCGCCCGGCACGCTTGGACCGTACGTTGGAACGGGTACGGAGGGACGACGTGGGCGAGCTGAGCAGAGAGTCCGGCGGCAGGGGCGGGGCCGCCGTCGGGTGGGCGGCCACGCGGTGGGTCACGGCGACCAGGGCCGGTGGGGACGCGTCCGTCATGAACCGGCCGTGGCATCCGGTCGCGATGGCGAAGTCGTCCCTGACCTGGCGCTCGGCGGTGTACCTGGGAGTGAGCGCGGCGTTCGGGCTCGGCTGGTTCATCGCCCTCGTCGTCGGGCTGTCCCTGTCGGTCGGCCTGCTGATCCTCTGGGTCGGGCTCCCGATGCTCGCGCTGATGATGGTCGCCTGGCGGTTCGGCGCGATGCTGGAGCGGCAGCTCGTGCGGGCCGCGTTCGGCGTCCGGGTCCCGAACCCGTATCGCAGGCCCCCGGAGGGCCGCAATCCGCTGACCCGGCTGAAGGGCATGGCGGCGGACCCTGGCACCTGGAAGGACCTGCTCTACCTCCTCCTGCTGTTCCCGGTCACGCTGGTCGAGTTCGTCGTGTCGATGACGGTCTGGGGGGCCACCGGCGCGCTGCTGTTCCTGCCCGTGATCGTGGCGATCGACGGGGGCGCCGAGGTCAACCTGTGGGTCTCGTACTGGGCGGGCAACCCGGTGGAGGCGCTGCCGGTCTCGCTCATCGGGCTGGTGTTCCTCGTCGCGGCCATGTACGTCACGCGCGTCATGGCGATCGGGCACGCCGCGTGGGCCGCGCTGATGCTCGGCCCGAGCCCCTCGCAGGCGGAGAACGCCGAGCTGCGCAAGCGGACCGAGCACCTCCAGGCCAGCCGCGCCCGCGGGGTGGACGCGGCCGAGTTCGAGCGGCGCCGCATCGAGCGCGACCTGCACGACGGGGCGCAGCAGCGGCTGCTGGCCGTGGCGATGGACATCGGCCGCGCCCGGGCCAAGCTCGACGAGGACCCCGAGGGCGCGCGGGCACTGATCGAGCAGGCCCACTCGGGCACCAGGGAGGCGATCTCCGAGCTGCGCGACCTGGCCCGCGGGATCTACCCGGCGATCCTCACCGACCGCGGCCTGGACCCGGCGCTGTCCGGGCTCGCCGGGCGCGCCCCCGTGCCGGTCGAGGTGAGCGTCGACCTGCCGGAGCGGCCGCCGGCGGCCGTCGAGAGCATCGCCTACTTCATCGTGGCCGAGTCGCTGGCGAACATCGCGAAGTACGCCCGCGCGACCCGCGCGTCCGTCCGCGTCGTCCGCGAGGACCGCTGGGTCGTCGTCGAGGTGATCGACAACGGGATGGGCGGCGCGGTGGCGCGGCCGGACGGCGGTCTCGCCGGACTGGCCGACCGCGCGGCGACGATCGACGGCATGCTCATCGTGGACAGCCCGGCGGGCGGGCCGACGATCATCCGCGCCGATCTGCCCTGCACGTGGTGATCGCCGCCCCGGCAGCCCCGATAATGGCGGAATGCGGGTTGTGATCGCCGAAGACTCGGTGCTGTTGCGGGAAGGGCTCGTCCGGCTGCTCGACGACGCGGGGATCGAGACGGTGGCGACGGTGGGGGACGGGCCCGGCCTGCTCGGCATCGTCGACGAGCACGCCCCCGACCTCGCGATCGTCGACGTCCGGATGCCGCCGTCGTTCACCGACGAGGGGCTGCGCGCGGCCCTCGCGGTGCGGGCGCGGCGTCCGGGCACGCCGATCCTCGTGCTGTCCCAGTACGTGGAGGAGCGGTACGCGACGGACCTGATCGGCGGCGGCGCCGAGGGCGTCGGCTACCTGCTGAAGGAGCGGGTGTCGGACGTCGCCGAGTTCATCGACGCGGTCCGCCGCATCGCCGCGGGCGCGACGGTCATCGACCCGGAGGTGATCGGGCAGCTGCTCGGCCGGCGCCGCACCGACGACCCGCTTGAGTCGCTGACCCCGCGGGAGCGCGAGGTGCTCGGGCTGATGGCGCAGGGACGGTCGAACGGGGCGATCGCCGAGGACCTCGTCGTCACCGAGGGCGCCGTGGAGAAGCACATCTCCAACATCTTCATGAAGCTGAACCTCCAGCCGGCGCAGGGCGGGCACCGCCGGGTCATGGCCGTGCTGGCCTACCTGGGCCGCGACGGCGGCTGACCGCGGTACCGGCTGTTCGCAATACCGGCTGTTCGCGGTGCCTGCCGGTTGCGGTGCCCGGCCCGGCCGCCGGCACGGGACGGGCAAGATCGGGAATGCCCGGTGACCTCGCCACGTTCGGGTATCTGGCACACTTGGTGTGCAACCGCTGCGGTACCGGTTCACGTCTCCCACAACTCCCATGGGCCTCACCCATGCGAGCCCGGAGGCGCCCGGCGACCGCCTGAGGCGAGGAGAACCATGAAGCCCGACATTCACCCGAACTACGTCGTCACAACCGTGACGTGTACGTGCGGCAACACCTTCGAGACCCGCAGCACCGCCGACAACGGCGTGATCCACGCGGACGTCTGCTCGAACTGCCACCCGTTCTACACGGGCAAGCAGAAGATCCTCGACACCGGTGGCCGGGTGGCGCGCTTCGAGCAGCGCTTCGGCAAGAAGAAGGCCGGCAAGTAGGGCGACCGCCGCACACACATACCAGGGACGGCCCGGGGACGCTTCCAGGTCCCCGGGCCTTCCGGAGCCGGCATCCGGGGACGATCTCCGTCTCCGGGCCGGAACCGGTGCGGCGCGGGGGGCCGTCCCCCACCTAGAAACGGCCAGGACACAGTGAATCTCGACGATCTGATCAGCGAATACGCGGGCATCGAAGAACGGCTCGCCGACCCGTCCGTCCATGCCGACCAGGGGCTGGCGCGCAAGCTCGGCAAGCGCTACGCGGAGCTGCGGCCGATCGTCGAGACGTACCGCGAGCTGTCCGCGACCGAGGACGACCTCGCCACGGCCCGCGAGCTGTCCGGGGAGGACGCCGCGTTCGCCGCGGAGGCCGAGGAACTGGAGGCCCGCCGCGCCGAGCTCGAAGATCGGCTGCGGCACCTGCTCGTCCCGCGCGACCCGAACGATGGCAAGGACGTCATCCTCGAGGTGAAGGCCGGCGAGGGCGGCGAGGAGTCGGCGCTGTTCGCCGGCGACCTGCTGCGGATGTACCTGCGCTACGCCGAGCGGGTCGGCTGGAAGACCGAGATCCTCGACTCGCACCCGTCCGACCTCGGCGGGTACAAGGACGTCACCGTCGCCGTGAAGGCCAAGGGCACCGCGGACGAGGGCGTCTGGACGCGGCTGAAGTACGAGGGCGGCGTGCACCGCGTGCAGCGGGTGCCCGCGACCGAGTCGCAGGGACGCATCCACACCAGCGCGGTCGGAGTGCTGGTGACGCCCGAGGCCGAGGACGTCGACGTCCAGATCGACCCGAACGACCTGCGCATCGACGTGTACCGGTCGTCCGGGCCCGGCGGTCAGAGCGTCAACACCACCGACTCCGCGGTCCGCATCACGCACCTGCCGACCGGCGTCGTCGTCTCCTGCCAGAACGAGAAGAGCCAGCTGCAGAACAAGGAGCAGGCGCTGCGCATCCTGCGGTCCCGGCTGCTGGCGATGGCGCAGGAGGAGGCGGACGCCGCCGCGGCCGCCGAGCGCAAGAGCCAGGTCCGGACGGTCGACCGGTCCGAGCGGGTGCGCACCTACAACTATCCGGAGAACCGGATCTCCGACCACCGGGTCGGCTACAAGGCCTACAACCTCGACCAGGTCCTGGACGGCGATCTCCACAACGTCACGCAGGCGCTCGTCGACGCCGAGATGGAACGCCGCCTGGCCGAAGCCCAGTCCTCATGAGCGCAGCGATTCGGGGGGCGTGGGGGGTCGTCCCCCCTCGGAGGGCAGAGCCATGAACTTGTTGCTCGACGAGATCGCCAGGGCCACGGCGCGGCTCGCTGATGCGGGCGCCGCCTCGCCTCGTGCCGATGCCGAGGAGCTGGCGGCGGCCGTGCACCGGGTGCGGCGCTCGGAGCTGCACGGCGTCCCCGACAGCGCGTTCGACGCCCGGTTCTGGGAGTTCGTCGCGCGCCGCGAGGCGGGGGAGCCGCTCCAGCACATCACCGGGCGCGCGTACTTCCGCTACCTGGAGCTCAAGGTCGGGCCGGGGGTGTTCGTCCCGCGACCGGAGACCGAGGTGATGGTCGGCTGGGCGCTGGAGACCCTGCGCGACATGGACGTCCGGGATCCCCTGGTGGTCGACCTCGGCACCGGCTCGGCGGCGATCGCGCTGTCGATCGCGCTGGAGGCGCCGCGCGCCCGCGTCCACGCCGTGGAGAAGGACCCGACCGCGTTCGTGCACGCGACCCGCAACGTCGAGGAGCTGGACGAGCGGGGCCGTGTCCGGCTGCACCTGGACGACTTCGGCGCCGCCCTGCCCGAGCTGGACGGCACCGTCGACCTGGTCGTCAGCAACCCCCCGTACATCCCGATGAGCGAGTGGGAGTACGTCCCGCCCGACGTCCGCGACCACGACCCGGCCGACGCGCTGTGGGGCGGCGGCGACGACGGGCTGGACGCGATCCGGGTGGTCGAGCGGACGGCCCGGCGGCTGCTGCGTCCCGGCGGCTACGCGGCCGTCGAGCACAGCGACCTGCAGGGCAACGGCGCCTACTGGATCTTCGCGGAGGAGTACGGCTGGCGGGACGTCCGCAACCGCCGTGACCTCGCCAACCGGGACCGCTTCGTCACCGCCCGCCTCGCCACGGACTGACGCCCGGGGGAGCGGCGTGAGCGCATCGGGCGCCGTGGGAAAATGGCGGGCGTGAGCCGACGTTATGACTGCACCGAGCCGATGGAGCGCACGCGCGGGATCGCGGAGGCGGTGTCGGCGGTGCGGCGCGGTGAGCTGGTCGTCCTGCCGACGGACACGGTGTACGGGATCGGCGCGGACGCGTTCGTGCCGCCCGCCGTGACGGCGCTGCTGGACGCCAAGGGCCGCGGGCGGGAGATGCCGCCGCCGGTGCTGGTCGGGTCCGTGCGGGCCGCGACGGCGCTGGTGGAGGATCTCGGCACCTACGGGCAGGACCTCATCGACGAGTTCTGGCCGGGCGCGCTGACGCTCGTGTGCCGGGCGAACCCGAACCTGATGTGGGACCTCGGCGAGACCAAGGGCACGGTGGCCATCCGGATGCCGATGCACGAGCTCGCGGTCGAGCTGCTCAAGGAGACCGGCCCGCTCGCGGTGAGCAGCGCGAACCTCAGCGGCCAGCCCGCGGCGAGGACGGCGGACGAGGCGGAGAAGATGCTCGGCGACGCCGTCGCGGTCTACCTGGACGGCGGCACGTCCGGGCACGCCGACCCGTCGACGATCATCGATCTGACCGGCCCGGTGCCGCGGCTGCTGCGGGTCGGCGCGATCCCCGCGGACAAGATCCGTTCCGTGGTCGGCGTCCTGCTCACCGACGAGGACGAGCCGGACGAGCAGGCCGAGCCCGCCGAGCCCGCCGAGCCCGCCGAACAGGGCGCCGGAGACCCCGCTGAACAGGGCGTGGGAAGCGAAGCCGGAGAGCCCGCAGATGTCTCGTCCGCTCCGAAGGAAGGGGGGCCTTCCCTGAGCAAGGGAGAGCCCGCGCAGGCGCCCGATGCTGCGGCTGAGGCCCCGGCAACGCTCGCTGAGCGGGCCGGGGACGCGGACGGAGCGTCCTCCGGGACGGGGCCGTCGCTCTCCAAGGCCCCCGAGCAGGCCGGCAACGAGCAGGCCGGCAACGAGAACGACCCGGAAAAGCAGTAAGGCCCCGCCGGGCCGGGCGGGGCCTGTTCGCGTCAGGCCGTCGGGAGCGCGATCAGAAGATCTTGCGGCCCTTGCCGTAGTAGTACTTGCCGGTCTTCTTGTTGCGGCCGCACTCCTGCACCCACATGTGGCTGCCGTAGCTCGACTTCACGCTGATCTTGACGGTGGCCTTGCCGTCGAAGTTGTACTTGGTGCCGCCCGAGGTCACGCCCACGATCTTGAAGCGCGAGTAGTACTTCTTGCTGCCCTCGGTGAACAGGAACCGCACGCAGGCGGTCCAGCCGTTCTTCTTGGTGTCGCGCAGGTAGCCCGTGACGGCGGTGCTCCCGCCGCCGCGGGAGTACTTGCCCCAGGTGTAGATGCCGCCGTAGGAGTCGTACGGCTTCCAGCTGCCGGTGGCGGCTTCGGCGGGGGCGCTCACGGCGGCCATGCCGGCCATCAGGGTGCCGGCGGTCAGGGCGACTGCAGCGATTCGCCGCATAGTCCCTCCAGGCTCGGGTTGGGGGTTAGCGAGCGATAACTTAGCAGTCTCCGGACGTTCACGATCAATTGGTTATTCCGGCTGACCAGGGACGGACTAAAACGACGGTTCCATGAACCCGGACGCCGCCGACCGCGTCCAATGGTCCGGAAGGCCTTCGCGCGGGGGCCGCCGGTGTGGCGCGGCGGGGACATCGGCCTTGTTAGGCCGACACGATCACGGCAACGGTGACAGCATGCCTGACGTGCGTGGCCGTGTCCGGGGGTCCGCGATCGCCGCGGGCGTGCTGCTGCTGACCGCCGTGCTCGGGTTGCCCGCCCGCGCCGCCGGTCCCGCCGAGCCCGCCCCGGGGGACCGTCCGGGCGAGCTGGTCTACCGCGGCGAGAGCATCCCGGCCTACGACGTCGTCCTCACCATCGGCGCCGACGGCGTGCTGTACGTCCGCGAGACGATCACCTACGACTTCGACCGGACCGGCGAGCACGGCATCGTCCGGCACGTGCCGTTCCGCATCGGCGACCGGCTCTACGAGGTGCGGAACGTCAGCAGCAGCTCCTCCACCGGTGCCCCGGCCCGGGTGCGGACGACGCGTTTCCTGCACGACGTGCAGATCAGCGTCGGCGACCGGCACCGTGAGGTCCGCGGCCGCCAGGCCTACGTGATCGAGTACGAGGTGGGGCGGGCGTTCACCCGGCGCGCCGGCCGCGTCGAGCTGGTCTGGGACGCGATCGGGCGGAGCTGGGACGTGCCCATCGGGAACGCGGCGGTGCGGGTGGTGGCGCCGGTGCCGCTGCGGCACGCGAGCTGCCGGGCGGGCCGGCACGGCGCGACGACGCGGTGCCTGCGCGACCGCGACGGCCCGTACGCCGTCGACTTCATCCAGAACCACCTCGCCCCGCACGAGGGCATGAAGATCCGGGTCCGGCTGCCCGAGCACGCGATCGCCGTCCAGCCGCCGCGGTACGTGCCGCCGCGCTGGACGGGCGACTGGCCCGGCACCGCGGTGCTGGCCCTCGCGCTCGCCGCCGTGCCGCTGGTCGCCCGCCGCCCGGTGCCGCGCGCGCGGCGCGGGGCCGCCTTGGCCGCCGCGGGGGTGCTGCTCGTCGTCGCGGACGCCGGAGACGACATCGCGGCCCGCGGCCCGTGGGCGTTCTCACTGGGCGACCGCTGCGTCGCCGGGCTCGCGCTGCTGATCGTCGGGACGGCGGTGGTCTACCGCAACCGCGGCCGCGCCGTGTGATCCACACCCGGGCTGTGTTACCCGAGGTGTGATCCGCACCCGGGCCGTGTGCGCCAAAGCCGGGCTGTGAACCGAATCCGAACTGTGATCCAGACCCGGGCGGGGCGAATCCGGAGCGCGCGCCCGCCGGGAGGTTTAGAGTTGGTCGGTCGCGACGGTGAACAGATCGTCCCCGTGGGCCGTCTACCAAGGTGGGGGCCTACCAAGGCGGGGCGCGGGGCGACCCGGCGAGGAGGGCCCCGCGGGCACGGGGCCGACTGATCGGCGCAGGAAGATCGGCGAAGGGAGGCGCAGGGGAGTGCGGGAGTACCTGCTCACGATCCTGGTCGCCGCCCTCGTCGCCTACCTGCTGACCCCCTCGGTGCGCCGGTTCGCCATCTGGTTCGGCGCGCAGGCCGTCCCGCGCGACCGCGACGTGCACGTCATCCCGACGCCCCGGCTGGGCGGCCTCGCCATGTTCGGCGGGATGGTCGCGGCGCTGACGGTCGCGACCGGGCTGCCGGAGATGCGCAAGGTCCTCGACGACGGCGGGATCAGCGTCGCCAACGCGCTTCTGCTGTCGGGCGGGCTGATCGTGCTGATCGGCATCGCCGACGACCGCTGGGAGGTGGACGCGCTCACCAAGTTCGCCGGGCAGGTCGCGGCGGCCGGGATCTTCATCATGCAGGGGATCCAGATCTACGTGATCCCGCTGCCGACGGGCGAGTCGCTGTCGCTGCCCCCGGCCTACGGGGTGCCGCTCACCGTCCTGGTCGTGGTCGCCACGATCAACGCGGTGAACTTCATCGACGGGCTGGACGGGCTGGCCGCGGGCGTCGTCGGGATCGCCGCGCTGGCGCTGTTCTCCTACGCCTACCTGCTGTCGCGGACGATCGGGCTGACCACGCTGACCGGGGCGACGCTCATCGCCGCGATCCTGTTCGGGATGTGCCTGGGCTTCCTGCCGCACAACTTCAGCCCGGCCAAGATCTTCATGGGCGACACCGGCTCCATGCTCATCGGCCTGCTGCTCAGCGCGTCCACGATCATGCTGACCGGCCAGTTCGACCCGGCCATCCTCGCCAACGGGCTGTTCCCGTTCTTCGTCCCGATCCTGCTGATCCCGGCGGTGGCCGCGGTCCCGTTCATCGACATGCTGCTCGCGGTGTGGCGGCGCACCAACCAGGGCCGCTCGCCGTTCTCCCCGGACAAGCAGCACCTGCACCACCGGCTGCTGGAGCTCGGCCACTCCACCCGGCGCGCCGTGCTGATCATGTACTTCTGGGTCGGGCTGCTGGCCTCCGGGCTGGTCGGGCTCGCCCTGTTCGACGCCGCGTGGATCACCCTCGGCGTCACGCTGCTGGTGGCGATCGCCGGCGTCCTGCTGATGCTGCGCATCCCCGGCCGCCGCAGGTCCTCCCGGACGGCCGGTCCCGGCTCGGGCGAGCAGCCCGCCGAACGCCCGCCGGCGCGCGTCTGACCTGATCACGGCCCCGCCGTCCGATAGCACCCGCGCACCGCCTGACCTGGGTTAAAGTCCGTGGTGCGAGCGTGCCCCACCGAGGTCCGACAGACCCGACAGGGCATTACCTCTAGGGTAATTGTGGACAATCCGGACGCTTGTGATACCTTTCACGAACAAAGAACGAACACTTACCGTGACCAGCCGGAGCCCTCATGAATACCTCCGACGCCCGGATGTTCCGTGGCGCCGCGATCCCGACCTCGGTGGCCGGGGTGGGCGCCGTCCTGATCGGCCTGCCGGCCGCCGGCGCCAAGGGCGCCCTGGCGGCGGCGCTGGCCTCCGTCGTGGTGATCGCCTTCTTCTCGGTGAGCGCGCTGGTGGTCTCCTGGGCCGCCAAGTACTCGGCCCAGACGATGATGCTGGCCGCGCTCGCGAGCTACATGGTGAAGATCCTCGCGGTGATGGTGCTGGTCACCTCCATGGACCGGGTCACGATCTGGAACACCAAGGTCTTCGGCTGGACGGTCATCGGCCTCGCGCTCGTGTGGATCGCGGCCGAGTTCCGCGTGGTCATGCAGCGCAGGCCCTACATTGACGAGCCCGAGAACGTGCTGGACCGGAGTCCGTGATGACGGCGCCGCGGACGGTACGGATCCCCAGGGACTACTCCAATATGACCACCGCATGGGTGGCCTGCTATCGTCCGGAGCGCGATGAGCGAGCAGAAACGTCGGCCGGAGGACGGCCAGCGGGAATTCGCCGACGTCGCCTGGTCCGTGCCCAGCTACCTTCTCTCCGGGATGATCATCTGGGGCGGCATCGGGTGGCTGCTGTCCGAATGGACGCACCAGACCTGGCTGATCCCGATCGGCCTGGTCATCGGTGCCGGGCTCGCCGTGTACCTGGTCTACGTGAAGTACGGGCGCCACTCCTCCTGAGCGGCCCCGCCGCCGAGGAAGCCTTCGTGAAACGTCACCACATTGATGAAGGGAACGCCGCGTGAACGCGCAGACGGTCCTCGCCTCCGGGGGAGATGAGTTCAAGGCCCCCGGACCGGAGCTGTTCGACTTCCCGCCCCTGTTCGCCGGCGGCCCCGAGTGGCTCACCAAGCCCGTCCTCTTCGCCGTCGTGGGCGCCCTGCTCGTCTGCGTCCTGTTCTGGATGGCGTTCGCCAATCCGAAGCTCGTGCCGCGCGGCATGCAGAACGTCGGCGAGATCGGCTACATGTTCGTCCGGGACGAGATCGCCCGCCCCTTCCTCGGCAAGAACACCGACCGGTGGATGCCGATGCTGATGTCGCTGTTCTTCCTGATCTGGTTCTGGAACATCTTCGCGGTCATCCCGGTCATCCAGTTCCCGATCGCGTCGCACATCGCGTTCCCGGTGGTCCTGGCGCTGTTCGTGTACGTCGTGAAGGTGTACCTGGGCCTGCGCAAGCAGGGCCCGGTGAAGTACTTCACGAACATGATCCCCAAGGGCCTGCCGCTTCCGGTCTACTTCCTGCTCGTGCCCATCGAGTACCTCTCGACGTTCATCCTCGCGCCCTTCACCCACGCGGTCCGGCTCTTCGCCAACATGTTCGCGGGCCACACGATCCTGGCGTTCTTCAGCCTCGTCGGGTTCTGGTTCCTGTTCGAGAAGCCGACCCTCGCCGGCTTCGGCGTGGGCATCGTGGGCGTGCTCATCACCATCGTCCTGACCGGGCTGGAACTGCTGATCCAGTTCCTGCAGGCGTTCCTGTTCGCGATGCTTGCCGCCATGTACATCCAGAGCGGGCTCGAAGCGGACCACTAAGCCCCGAGGGTTCGCGGAGCTCCGGCACCGCCCCCGCACCGACAACCTCGTAAGCCCAGACCGGCGGAGCCTCCGCCGGCCGACAGAAAAGGAATGAACCCATGACGGGAGTCCTCGCCGCCGTCGAAGGTAACGTCACCTCGATCGGGTACGGCCTCGCGGCCATCGGCCCGGGCATCGGCATCGGCATCATCTTCGGTCAGGGCGTGAACGCCATCGCCCGCCAGCCCGAGCTGACCGGCGTGATCCGCACCAACATGCTGCTGGGCTTCGTCCTCACCGAGGCGCTCGCCCTGATCGGCCTGGTCGCGCCCTTCATCTTCCAGGGCATCTGACCGCGGGTCCCATCTGAGGAAGGGCTGCAGACATGATCAGAGCAGCTTCCGTCCTAGCGGCGGAGGAGAACAACCCTCTCGTCCCGCACCCGTACGAGCTCGTCGTCGGCATCTTCTCGTTCGTCGTCGTCATGGTCGTCCTCGGCCGGATCCTCGTCCCGCGGCTCCAGAAGACCCTGGAGGAGCGGACGAACGCGATCGAGGGCGGCCTGGTGCGGGCCGAGCAGGCACAGAAAGAGGCCCAGGAGGTCCTCGAGCAGTACAAGGCCCAGCAGAAGGCGGCCGCGGTCGAGGCGTCCAACGAGCGCCGCAAGGCCGAGGAGCAGGGCGCGCAGATCATCGCCCAGGCCAAGGAGCAGGCCCAGGCCGAGGCGCGCCGGATCGTCGAGAGCGCCAAGGCGCAGATCGAGGCGGAGCGGCAGCAGGCGCTGCAGTCGCTGCGCGCCGAGATCGGTGCCATCTCGGTCGAGCTGGCCGGACGCGTCGTGGGCGAGTCCCTCGAGGACAGCGCGCGGCAGAGCCGGGTCGTCGACCGGTTCCTCGAGGAGCTGGAAGAGCGCGCCCGCAGCCAGGAGCAGGTCACGCCATGACCATTACGGGAGCGGTGAGCAGGGCGTCGCTGGCCGAGGCCAAGGAGCGGCTGGAGGCCGTCATTCCCTCCGCCGACCTGGCCCGGCTCGGCGGCGACCTGTTCGCGGTGCTGCACCTGGTCGACCGCGAGCACGGCCTGCGGCGGGCGGTCTCCGACCCGGCGCGCGACGGCGCCGACAAGGCGCAGCTCGTCCAGATCCTGCTGGAGGGCAAGGTGACGCCGGCCGCTCTCGGGCTGGTCGCCGACGTCGTCCGGCTGCGCTGGTCGACCCCGTCGGAGCTGTCGGACGCGGTGGAGGCCCTCGCGGTCACCGCCGAGGCCGCCCGCGCCGAGGCCGACGGCCGGATCGACGACCTGGAGGACGAGCTGTTCCGGTTCTCCCGGGTCATCGAGGGGGAGCCCGAGCTGCGCGGCGCCCTCGCCGGCCCGGGCCTGCCCGACGAGCGCAAGCTCGGCGTGGTGAACGCGCTGCTGGACGGCAAGGTCACCGACGCGACGCTGACGCTGGTGACCGAGCTGGTGCTGCGCCCGCGAGGACGTAGCCTGGAAAGCGGTCTGGCCGAGTACGGCCGGCTCGTCGCCCAGCGGCGGCAGCGCCTGGTCGCGCTCGTCCGGACGCCCACCGCGCTGTCGGACGAGCAGCGGACGCGGCTCGCGGCGGTGCTCGCCGCGGCCTACGGCCACGAGGTACACCTGAACATCGAGATCGACCCCACGGTGATCGGCGGACTGTCGATCGAGCTCGGGGACGAGATCATCGACGGCACGATCGCCGGACGGCTGGACGACGTCCGGCGGCGGCTCGGCGCCGGCTGACCGCCGGCGGAGCTACCCAAAGGGAGCAAGAGAGGAATCATGGCGGAGCTGACGATCCGTCCGGATGAGATCCGGAACGCGCTGGAGCGCTTCGTCCAGTCGTACGAGCCCGAGGCCGCCGCGCGCGAAGAGGTCGGCACCGTCGTCGATTCCGGCGACGGGATCGCCCACATCGAGGGCCTGCCGTCCGCGATGGCGAACGAACTCATCGAGTTCGAGGACGGTACCCGTGGCCTGGCTCTGAACCTGGACGTGCGCGAGATCGGCGCCGTTGTCCTGGGTGACTTCAGCAAGATCGAGGAGGGCCAGAAGGCCCGCCGCACCGGCGAGGTCCTCTCGGTCCCCGTCGGCGACGGCTTCCTCGGCCGCGTCGTGGACGCGCTGGGCAACCCGCTGGACGGCAAGGGCCCGGTCGAGAGCAACGAGCGCCGCGCGCTCGAACTGCAGGCCCCCACGGTCGTGCAGCGGCAGTCGGTGAACGAGCCGCTGCAGACCGGCATCAAGGCCATCGACGCGATGACGCCGATCGGCCGCGGTCAGCGGCAGCTGATCATCGGTGACCGGCAGACGGGCAAGACGACCGTCTGCGTGGACACCATCATCAACCAGAAGGAGAACTGGGAGTCCGGCGACGAGAAGAAGCAGGTCCGCTGCATCTACGTCGCGATCGGGCAGAAGGGCTCCACGATCGCCAACGTCCGCCGCTCCCTGGAGGAGGCCGGCGCGATGGACTACACCACCATCGTGGCGGCCCCCGCGTCCGAGCCGGCGGGCTACAAGTACATCGCCCCCTACACCGGGTCCGCGATCGGCCAGCACTGGATGTACCAGGGCAAGCACGTCCTGATCATCTTCGACGACCTGTCGAAGCAGGCCGAGGCCTACCGTGCGGTGTCGCTGCTGCTGCGCCGCCCGCCGGGCCGCGAGGCCTACCCCGGCGACGTCTTCTACCTGCACTCCCGGCTGCTGGAGCGCTGCGCGAAGCTGTCGGACGACATGGGCGCCGGTTCGATGACGGGTCTGCCGATCATCGAGACCAAGGGCAACGACGTGTCGGCCTACATCCCGACGAACGTCATCTCCATCACCGACGGGCAGTGCTTCCTGGAGACGGACCTGTTCAACCAGGGCGTCCGGCCGGCGATCAACGTCGGTATCTCGGTCTCCCGGGTCGGCGGCGACGCGCAGATCAAGGCGATGAAGACCGTCGCCGGCACGCTGCGCCTCGCGCTGTCGCAGTTCCGCGACCTGGAGGCGTTCGCGGCGTTCGCGTCCGACCTGGACGCCGCCTCGCGCGCCCAGCTGGAGCGCGGCGCCCGCCTCGTCGAGCTGCTGAAGCAGCCGCAGGGCAGCCCGTTCCCGGTCGAGCAGGAGGTCGTGTCCGTGTGGGCGGGCACCTCCGGCGAGCTGGACGACGTGCCCGTCGGCGACATCCGCCGCTTCGAGCGCGAGTTCCTCGACTACGTCGAGCGGGAGGAGTCCGGGCTGCTGGCCTCCATCCGCGAGACCGGCAAGCTCTCCGACGACGGTCTCACCAGCCTCAAGAACGCCATCACGGAGTTCAAGAAGGGCTTCCAGACCAGCGAGGGCGAGCTGCTGGCCGAGGAGCCCGTCGAACCGATCGAGGCCGAGGACGTCGAGCAGGAGACCATCACCCGCGTCAAGAAGGACTGACGGCGATGGCCGCACAGCTTCGTCAACTCCGGCAGCGGATCAAGACGGTCAAGTCGACCGCCAAGATCACGCGTGCGCAGGAGATGATCGCCACGTCGCGGATCGTCAAGGCCCAGCAGGCGGTGACGGCGTCCAAGCCGTACGCCGACCAGATCACGCAGGCCCTGACCGCGCTGGTGAGCCACCATGTCGGGATCGACCACCCGCTCCTGCAGGAGCAGCCGGCCGACACCCGCAGCGCCGTACTGATCATCACGAGTGACCGCGGGTTCTGCGGCGCCTACAACGCCAACGTGATCCGCGAGGCCGAGTCCCTGATCAGGGCGCTGCGGGACGAGGGCCGCGAGCCGGTCCCGTACGTCGTCGGCAACAAGGGCATCACCTGGTACCGGTTCCGCGGCCGGGACGTCGCGCAGACCTGGAGCGGGTTCAGCGACCGTCCCGCGTTCGGGAACGCCGAGGCGATCGGCAGGCGGCTCACCGAGGACTTCCTCAAGACCGACGCCGAGGGCGGGGTCGGGGAGATCCACGTGGTCTACACCGAGTTCGTCTCGATGCTGACGCAGACGGTCCGGGTCGCGCGGCTGATGCCGCTGGAGATCGAGGAGGCCGAGACCTCCAAGGTCCCGCCGGCGTACGAGTTCGAGCCGTCCGCGCAGGCGGCGCTCGACATGCTGCTGCCGAACTACGTCGAGAGCCGCATCTTCCACATGCTGCTGCAGTCGGCCGCGTCCTTCCAGGCGGCGGTGCGGCGGGCCATGAAGTCGGCGACCGACAATGCCAACGAACTGCTCGGGGTCTACACGCGCCAGATGAACCAGGCGCGGCAGGCCGCGATCACCCAGGAAATCAGCGAGATCGTCGGTGGCGCTGACGCGCTCGCCGAGTCTGGCGGGGAGTGACAATGACTGCTCAGGTAGAGACGGCGACCGCGACCGGGCGCGTCGCCCGTGTCATCGGCCCGGTCGTCGACGTGGAGTTCCCCGCCGACGCCATCCCGGACATCTACAACGCCCTCAACGCGCAGGTCAGCCTGGGCGGCGAGGAGAAGACCCTGACGTTCGAGGTCGCCCAGCACCTCGGCGACAACATGGTCAGGGCGATCTCCATGCAGCCGACGGACGGCCTGGTGCGCGGGGCCCCGGTGGTCGACTCCGGCAAGTCGATCGCGGTGCCGGTCGGCGACATCACCAAGGGCCACGTGTGGAACGCCCTCGGCGACGCGCTGGACGTCCCGACGGCGTCGCTGGAGATCAACGAGCGCTGGGGTATCCACCGCGGCGCCCCGGCGTTCGACCAGCTGGAGTCCAAGACCGAGATGCTGGAGACCGGCATCAAGGTCATCGACCTGCTGTGCCCGTACGTCAAGGGCGGCAAGATCGGCCTGTTCGGCGGCGCGGGTGTGGGCAAGACCGTCCTCATCCAGGAGATGATCCGCCGTGTCGCCCGCAACTTCGGCGGCACCTCGGTGTTCGCCGGGGTCGGCGAGCGCACCCGTGAGGGCAACGACCTCTGGGTGGAGATGGCGGAGGCGGACGTCCTCAAGGACACCGCGATGGTGTTCGGCCAGATGGACGAGCCGCCGGGCACCCGGCTGCGGGTGGCGCTGTCAGCGCTGACGATGGCGGAGTACTTCCGCGACGTCCAGGGCCAGGACGTGCTGCTGTTCATCGACAACATCTTCCGGTTCACGCAGGCCGGTTCGGAGGTGTCCACGCTGCTCGGGCGCATGCCGTCCGCGGTGGGCTACCAGCCGACGCTGGCCGACGAGATGGGCGTGCTGCAGGAGCGGATCACCTCGACGCGCGGTCACTCGATCACCTCGATGCAGGCGATCTACGTGCCCGCCGACGACATCACCGACCCGGCGCCGCACACCACGTTCGCGCACCTGGACGCCACCACGACCCTGTCGCGCGGCATCTCCGAGAAGGGCATCTTCCCGGCGGTCGACCCGCTCGACTCCACCTCGCGGATCATGGACCCGCAGATCCTGGGGAACGAGCACTACGAGGTCGCCCAGGAAGTGATCCGGATCCTGCAGAAGTACAAGGAGCTGCAGGACATCATCGCGATCCTCGGTATCGACGAGCTGTCGGAGGAGGACAAGGTCACCGTCCAGCGGGCGCGGCGCATCGAGCGCTTCCTGTCGCACCCGATGTACGTGGCCGAGCAGTTCACCGGGCAGCCCGGCGAGACGGTGGCGAAGGACGAGACGATCGCCTCGTTCAAGGCGCTCGCCGAGGGCAAGTACGACCACCTCCCCGAGCAGGCGTTCTTCATGTGCGGTGGTATCGAGGACGTGGAGAAGAAGGCCAAGGAGCTGGAGAAGTAGTCCGCTCCGGCGGGGCCGCCCCGGGTCGCGCGCCCGGGGCGGCCCCGCCGGAACCGCTCCAGTAGTCGGAGGAGACAGACGTGGCAACCCTGAAGGTCGGGCTGGTCTCGCCGGAGCGCGAGATCTGGTCCGGCGAGGCCAGGACGGTGGTCGCCCAGACCATCGAGGGCTCGCTCGGCATCCTGCCGGGCCACGCCCCGGTGCTGGGCATCCTCCTGGACGGCAGCGTGGTGAAGATCGAGCCGGCGGACGGCGGCGAGCCGATCCTGGCGGCGGTCGGCAGCGGGTTCTTCTCCGTCGCCGCCGACGAGGTGTCGGTGCTGGCGGAGCAGGTCGAGCGGGGCGACGAGATCGACGTCGAGGACGCCCGGCAGGCGCTGGACGCGGCGCTGGCGGCGGAGGCCGACAGCGGGACGCCGGAGCGCCGGGCCCGGGCGCGGCTGCGCGCGGCGGGCATCGAGGCCTAGGCGCGCGGCGGGACTGACGGACGGCGGGGGATTTGGGCGAGCACCTGGCACTGGACGTGGGCGGGGTGCTCGCCGCGCTCGTTCTCGTCGCGGCGCTGCTGTTCGTCTTCATGGCGGTACGCCGGAGGCTGTTCACCCGCGGCGGCGGCACCGTGGAGTGCAGCCTGCGCGAGCTGTCCCAGGAGGGCGGAGCCCCCGGGGTCTGGCGCCTCGGCATCGGCCGCTACAAGGGCGACGAGCTGCACTGGCACCGCGTGTTCGGTTTCCGCGGACGGCCCCGGCAGGTGATCCACCGCCGGGGCCTCGTCGTGTCCAACCGCCGCGACCCCGACCTCGACGAGGCGGAGGGGCTCCTGCCGGACGTGACCGTCATCGAGGTCAAGGACGGCGACCTGACGGTGGAGTTGGCGATGGGCGCGGCGGCCCTGACCGGCTTCCTGGCCTGGCTGGAAGCGGCCCCGCCCGGCTTCCCCGTCGACCTGCACTCTCCCGAATGAGCGGGCCGGACCGAGCAGGCGGGCGTGAGCGCGGGCTTGGAATGAGCGGGTAAGGCGTCGGTATCGGATCGGCCTCGTCGCGGCCTCGCTGCTTGAGGGGGGCGGGGTGGGCCGTGAGGATCGCCCTGGTCAGCTCCCTACGCCCTCCGCTGGAGTGCTCGTGCGCAAGCTCCTCACCGGTGCCGCCGTCGCGGTGCCCGCCCTCTTCCTGCCGGCCGCACTGCCCGTGGCCGACGCGGCGCCGGTCCGCCGAGACCTGGCGGCGATGGTGACGTTGAGGGACGTCCGGGCGCACATGGCGGCGTTCCAGGAGATCGCCGACTTCAACGGCGGGAACCGCGCGGCGGGGAACGCCGGCTACGACGTCTCGGTGAAGTACGTCGTCGGGCGGCTGCGGCGGGCCGGGTTCACGCCGAAGGTGCAGAGGTTCACGTACCCGTACTGGCGCGAGCGGGGCCGTCCGGTGCTCGCGCGGACGGCGCCGACGGCGGCGTCCTACACCTGGGAGAAGGACTTCCTCACGCTCGCGTACTCGGGTTCCGGCGATGTGACCGCGCGGGCCGAGCCCGTCGACGTCCCGGCCAAGGGGGAGGGGACGAGCGGCTGCCAGAAGGCCGACTTCAGGCGCCTCGCCGAGGGCGCGATCGCCCTCATCCAGCGGGGGAGCTGCACGTTCGAGGTGAAGGCCGCGAACGCGAAGGCGGCGGGCGCCTCCGCCGTGGTGATCTACAACCGGCCGGGGGAGGAGGGGCCGGTGAACGGGACGGTGTCGGAGCCGTCCGGGATCCCGGTCGTCGGCTCCACGCACCGGCTGGGAAGGGCGATGGTGAAGGCGGCGCGGAAGGGCGGCCTGAGACTGCGCGTGAAGACGAGGACGGTGCACGGCAAGCGGTCGTCGTCCAACGTCATCGCGGACACCGCACGCGGGCGGGTCGGCAACGTCGTGATGGCGGGTGCGCACCTGGACAGCGTCCAGGCGGGCCCGGGGATCAACGACAACGCGACCGGCGCCGCGGCGCTGCTCGCGATCGCCGAGAAGATCGGGGAACTGGGCGCGGGGAACATGCGCAACCGGGTCCGGTTCGCGTGGTGGGGCGCCGAGGAGGAGGGCCTGCGCGGGTCCGCGCACTACGTGCGGTCGCTGTCGCGCGCCGACCGCGAGAAGATCGCCCTGAACCTCAACTTCGACATGCTCGGGTCGCCGAACGGTGTCCGCGGCGTCTACGACGGCGACCACTCGTCGCATGCGGGCATGCGGGCGCCCGCGGGGTCCGGCGCGATCGAGCGGATGTTCCGGGCGTACTTCAAGCGGCGCGGGCTCCCCACGGCGGAGGCGGAGTTCAACGGGCGTTCCGACTACGGCCCGTTCATCGAGCGGGGCATCCCGGCGGGCGGGATCGCCACCGGCGCCGGCGGGCGCAAGACCCACGCGGAGGCCGCGCTGTTCGGCGGCAGGGCCGGCGCCGCCTACGACCCGTGCTACCACCGCAAGTGCGACCGGCTGAAGAACGTCAACCTGAGACTGCTCGACGGCAACACCGACGCCATCGCCCACGTCCTCCAGCACCTGGCCCGGACGACGGTCGCCGTCAACGGCGGTGCCCGCCTGAATCTGGGCCGCGCCCCGTCATCCACCCCGCTGTGGTGGGGCCCGCATCTGGTTCGCTGACGCGGCGGCGTGGAGCCCCGTCCGGTCAGGAGGAGGGGAGGACCGTGATGGCGCCGTCCCTGGTGGTGAGCCTGATCTGGCGCTTGGCGTCCGAGTCCTGGTGGATGAGCGGGTCGATCCTCTTGCCGCCGTTGCTGGCGGACGCGTCGATGGCGTAGCGCTCCCCGGGCGGGAGACGGAGGCGGACCGAGCCGTTGTCGGTAGTGGCGGTGACGGTGGACGGCGCGGTGCCGAAGCGCAGATCGATGGAGCCGTCCCGCGTCCTGGCGGTCAGCCGGTCGCCGGACAGGCCGCGCCCTTCGATCAAGCCGTTGTCGCTGTGGAGATCGGCGACCGGGAAGGTCCCCCGCACGCGGATCGCGCCGTCGCGGGTCCTCGCGCTCAGCCGGTCTCCGGACAGCCCACGGGCGTCGATGGTGCCGTTCTCGCTGGTCAGCCGGGCGGTTCCGGCGTGCCCCGTGACGCGCAGCGAGCCGTCCTCCGAGCTGATCGTCGCGGCCGTCGCGTTCAGCCCCGTCGCGTCGATGGAGCCGTTGGCGCTGTGCAGCCGAACGGTCCCGCTGAGCCCGGACGCGACGATCATCCCGTCCCGGCCCTCGATGTCCACGGGCAGGGAGCGCGGCACCTGGACGCGGTAGGAGACTCCGCAGCCCCTGAACCCGATCACCTGGTTGCCGCACTCGGACGACAGGGTGAGGGTGCCGCCGTCGGTGACGTGCTCGGCCTTCGGCTTGTTCTTCTCGTTCGTCCAGCGGAGCCGTTCCGCGACCTTGATCGTCGGGGTGTCGGTCGCGGTGACCACGACCCGGCTGCCGTGCGACCTGATCTTCAGCGTGGTGATGCCGCCGGGCGCGGTGTAGGAGCGGTTCTCGTGGTGCGTGCCGACGCTCAGGTTGCCGCAGCCGGCCAGCGCCGCCGCGGCGACCGCCAGACCGGCGGTGATCGTCAGGGTCCTCACGTGGTCACTCCCGTTGTCTCCGTGCACCCCGTCTCCGTGCACCCGTGCATGACAAGCCTGCTCCGGTGGCGGCGGTGGCACCAGGAGGGGAGCCGGTCATCCGGGGGTGGGGCTAACCCCACCCCCGGATCCACTCGAGGCCCTCCGCAGAAGAGCGGCGGTTCAGCGTTCGCCGCCGGGCTTCCAGAGGACGTCGCCGTGCTCGGCGTTGGCGACGCGGCACAGGATGAACAGCAGGTCGGACAGCCGGTTGAGGTAGGTGGCGGTCAGCGGGTTCACGCCGCCGTCGTCCCCCGTGCCGTGCTCCTCGATCGCCGCCCAGGCGGACCGTTCGGCGCGGCGCGTCACCGTCCGGGCGACGTGCAGGAGCGCCGCCCCGGGCGCCCCTCCGGGGAGGATGAAGCTGCGCAGCGCCGGCAGGTCCGCGTTGTGCTCGTCGCAGGCCGCCTCCAGCCGCTCGACGTAGGACGGCTCGACGCGCAGCGGCGGGTACTGCGGGTCGGCGACGACGGGCGCGCACAGGTCGGCGCCCACGTCGAACAGGTCGTTCTGGACGCGGGTGAGCAGCGCGACAAGGTCGTCCCGCAGATCGCCGAGGGCGAGGGCCGCGCCGATCGCGGCGTTGGCCTCCTCGACGTCGGCGTACGCGGCGAGGCGCGGGTCGGTCTTGCGGGTGCGGGACGCGTCGCCGAGCGCGGTGGTGCCGTCGTCGCCGGTGCGGGTGTAGATCCGGGAGAGGACGACGGGATTGTCCCTGTTCTTCGCCCCGTTCTTCGCCCTGCCCTCAGCCCCGTCCGTCATGTCCTCTGCCATGTCCTCTGCCATGTCCTTCGCCATGCTCAGCAGCCTAGCCGTGCGGTCGTCGCAGACCCGTTGGGTAGGGTTCCGGAGAGAACCCGGAGGCCGCCGTGTACGACTACATCATCGTGGGAGCGGGCAGTGCGGGCTGCGTTCTGGCTGCCCGGCTGATGGAGGACCCGTCGCTGAAGGTCCTGCTGCTGGAGGCGGGACCGCCCGACGACGCCCCGGAGATCCAGATCCCGGCCGCCGTGGCATCGCTGATCAAGGGCCCGTACGACTGGGACTACGCGACGGTCCCGCAGGAGCACGCGGCGGGACGCAGCGTGTACTGGCCGCGGGGGCGGACGCTCGGCGGCAGCTCGTCCACCAACGCGATGATCTACATCCGCGGGGCCCGCTACGACTACGACACCTGGCGCGACTCCTACGGCTGCGAGGGCTGGGGCTACGAGGACCTGCTGCCCTACTTCCGCCGCGCCGAGGACCAGCAGCGCGGCGATCTCCCGTACCACGGCGTCGGCGGCCCGCTGCGCGTCGAAGATCCGCGCTACCGGCACCCGCTGACGCGCGCGTGGGTGCAGTCGGCCAAGGCGTACGGGCTCGCCGCCAACCCCGACTTCAACGGCGCCGACCAGGACGGCGTCGGCTTCTACCAGGTGACCTGCAAGGGCGGCCGGCGCTGGTCGGCCGCCGCCGGATACCTGCATCCGATCGAGAACCGTCCGAACCTCACGGTGGTGACCGACGCGCTCGTCACCCGGGTCACCATCGAGAACGGGCGGGCGACCGGCGTCCGCTACGAGGCGCGCGGCGAGACGCGGTCGGTCCGCGCCGAGGCCGAGGTGATCCTGTCGGGCGGTGCGGTGAACAGCCCGCAGCTGCTGATGCTGTCGGGGATCGGCCCGGCCGGTCACCTGCGGTCGCTCGGGATCGACGTCGTCGCGGACTCCCCGGTCGGGCAGCGGCTCCAGGACCACCCGTTCGTGAACGTCATGTTCGCGACGCCGCGTACCAAGCCGCTCTGGGAGCTGGCGAACGCGCGCTCGTTCGCCCTGTACCAGGCGCTGGGGCGCGGGCCGTACACGTCCAACATCGCGGAGGCGGGCGGGTTCGTCCGGACGGTCGAGGGGCTGCCCGCGCCGGACCTGCAGTACCACGTCCTGCCCACGCCATTCGTCGACCAGGGGCTCACCGAGTCGTCCGAGCGGCTGCTGTCGGTCATGGTCACCGCGATCGCGGTCGCGAGCCGCGGCACGCTCACCCTGCGCTCCGCCAGCCCGTACGCCAAGCCGCTGATCGACCCGGCCTACCTCGCCGACAAGGCCGACCTGGACATCCTGGTCGCCGGGGTCCGGCAGGCCCGCGAGATCGCCGCGACCGGCCCGCTCGCGTCCCTCGTCGGCGGCGAGTGGGCACCGGGGGAGCAGGCCGCGTCGGACGAGGACGTCGTCGACTTCGTCCGCCGCGAGGCCGCGACGCTGTTCCACCCCACGAGCACCTGTGCGATGGGCGGGGACGGCGCCGTCTGCGACACCGAGCTGCGGGTCCGGGGCGTGGAGGGCCTCCGGGTGGTGGACGCCTCGGTCATGCCGGCCGTCCCGCGCGGCAACACCAACGCCCCCACCATCGCCATCGCCGAGCGCGCCGCCGACCTCATCCGCGGCCGCACCCTCCTCGCGCCCGCGAACGCCCCGAAATGAGAAACGCCCCCGTCTTCGGACGGGGGCGTGGCCGGTGCTGTACAGGCCCTGGTCGTGCAGGCCGGGGGCGTCACCGCGTGAGCGCCTTCGCGATGCGGCGGGCGAGGCGCGCGTTCTTCGCCTCGCTCCGCAACACCCGTACGCGGTCATTGATGATCATGTTGCTGAACTCGGGGCGTGTCATGTCGCTCTCCTTCGGCGTCGTCGGCGGGTTCGGGTCGTCCGGGCGTGGACCGTGTTGGGCCGTGTCGGACCGTGTTGGGCCGCGGTGTACCGCGGTGGTCAGCGCTTGAGCGCCTTGGCGATGCGGGCGCGGCGGGTGTTCTTCGCCTGGGCCCGGAGCTCGCGCACGCGGTCCTCGATGACGACCTTCATGAACTCCTGGCTGAGCATCTGCTTCTCCTTGTCCCTGCCGGGCCCTCTTGGCCCGACATGTACAAGGTTCGTCCTAAGACCCCATGCCCCACATTGGGACGACGCCCTATCTCCGCCGCCTTAGACCGCCTTAGGCGGGAGGTCCCGACCGGGTAAGGCTTAGGACGCGCCTGTCTCGGCCACCCAGCCGGTGGCGAGGACCAGACCGGTCGGGCGGTGCACCGCCAGGAAGCCGAACGGCGGGTCGAACGTGACGGAGACCCGCTTCGCCAGGTGGGGATCGCCGAGCGGGGCGGCGGAGCCGGCGAGGGCACCGACCGCGGTGACGGCGGCGGCCTCGAAGCCCTCCGCGTCGAAGCGGGCCAGCGCGTTCTGCCGGGCCTGGCCGATCGCGAGCGGGGTGGTGCTGATGCCGGGGAAGTGGCCGCGGGACGTGTCCTGCACGGACGCGAGCCCGAAGACGTCCGGCAGGGCGAGCAGGTCGTGCGCCCCGGTGACCTCGAAGGCCGGCAGCTTGAGGTACAGCTGCGGCGTCGGCCAGGTCGCCTCCTCGAACCAGACGCGGACGCCGGGGGCGGGCGACCCTTCGGGGAGGTCGTCCGCGGTGGTGGCGGCGTGGCGGCCGTCGAACGTGCCGAATGCGGCTGCAAGCACCCGGCCGGGCGGCTGGTCGCCGCGGACGAGATGGACGTCGATGTCGTCGGTGCCCGCGACGCGGACGAGCGTGACCGGCCCGTCCGGCGCGTCGGCGACCCTGGCGTCCTCCAGGCGCCGGGTGGTCCGGTACAGGGTGGTGTCGTCGTGGGCGATGTCGAAGGGCTCGAACCACTGTGTCCGGACGGTGAGCGCGGACGCCAGGACCAGCAGCGTCTCCGGCTCCATCTTGATCGGCATGGACCGGATGAGACCGCCGGTGTGCTCCGCCGCCCAGGCGTCGAGATCGCGCTTGTCCTTGGCGGGTTCGCCGGTGAGGATGCCGTGCGCGGCCGCGGGCGGCGCCCAGCCCGGTTCGACGGGGACGTCGAGGCGCGTCCACAGCCCGAGCGCGGACCGGACGGCGGGCGCGTCGCCGAGGAGCGCCAGCAGCTCGGACCCGGCACGGCCCGCGGACGAGGCGTCCAGCCCGACGGCCGTTGCGAGCTCGGTGCGTCCGGGGCCGTCCGCGGCGGACGCCAGCAGCGCGAGGAGCGGCCACGCGCCGGGACCCGCCATGACCGTGGACGCGCCCGAGCAGGTCGCGGCCCAGCGTTCGGCCAGCGCGTTCGCGGCGGTGATGGTCTGCTGCATGGTCGCCGGATAATGCCACGTCACGCCCGGTCGCGGCAAGGTACGGCCCTGTCACCGCGCGCCGCCGGCGGAACGGTCAGAAGTGCGGGTCCAGAGCGCTGCCCCACGTGTAGTAGCCGTCCGCGGCCAGGTTGAAGAAGCAGGTGATGCCGTATGCCGCGCCACTGGGCTTGTGGCTGAGGTAACCATCGAAGCGATAGAAGCCGTCCTGGGGCCAGAGCTGGCCACTCCAGGTGTACGTGCCCTCGAACAGGCGTCCGGTGTAGTTGGCTGCCGCTGCCTCCTCAAAGGTGAAGGATCCGGCTGATCTCGTCCTTGCGTGAGAGCGCACACGTCTTCAGCCCGCGCGCACATTCACATCGAGCGGGACGGCGGGAGGGGCGGGGCGTGGCCTGCTCACGGCCGGTGCCGGGGGAGGTCAGGCGACCTCGAAGAAGCCGAGGCGGTCGTAGAGGCGGCGGGCGCGACGGTTGCGGCGGGTCACGGCCAGGGTGAGGGTGTCGTGGCCCTGCTCGGCGAGGGCGTGCATGACCGCCTGGACCAGGCCGCGGCCCAGACCGCGTCCCGCGTGGGCGGGGGCCGTGAAGAGGAACGCGAGGAGCGGCAGGTCCTGGTAGAGGGTGACCAGCGCCGCCCCTACCGGACGCCCCTCGTGGGCGGTGACGAACGACGCCTCGCGCAGGAACGTGCCGTACTCGCCGTCCATCGTGAGGTGGAGCTCGCGGAGCGCACCCTGGATGTCGCCCACGTCGGCTTCGTCCGGGGTGCCGCGGTAGGCGTCCCACATGAGGGCGGCCAGCGCCGGGACGTCGTCGTCCGCGAACGGCCGGAAGCCCGGCGGGGGCGGGGAGGTCCCGCCCAGGAACGCCTGGAGGCGGCTGCGCGCGGGCGTGTCGAACGTCTCGGAGCTCATGGTTCGGAGTCTAGGCGGCGCCCCCGGCCCCGCCCCCGGCCGCGTCCGGGCGCAGGCAGACGCGGCGGGACGAACGGGCGCCCCTTTCGGGCTCAGCGCTTGTAGCGGCGGCCGTGGATCATGTTGATCAGGCCGAGGACGCGGGCCATCTCCTTCTCGGAGCGGGCGAACGAGGTGAGGTTCATCGTCGCGAAGCGCTGCCGGGTGATGGCCTTCGGCCGGGCGAACTCGCGCAGGCCGTCCGCGCCGTGGATGCGGCCGAATCCCGACTCGCCCACGCCGCCGAACGGCAGCGCGGCGACGCTGGCGAACGCGGCGAAGGCGTTGATGGAGGTCATGCCGGAGCGCATCCGGCGGGCGATCTCCATCGCGCGGGACCTGTCACCGGAGAAGATCGTCCCGGCGAGGCCGTAGCTGGTCTTGTTGGCCTTCTCCACCGCCTCGTCCATGTCCTTGACCCGGTGGACGGTGATGGTCGGGCCGAACGTCTCCTCGCAGACCGCCGAGGAGTCGTCCGGCACGTTGGTCAGCACGACCGGCTCCACGTACGGCTTGCGGACGGACTCGGCGCCGCCGACGACCGCCCTGCCGCCCTTGGCGAGGGCGTCCTTGATGTGCCGTTCGATGACGTCGAGCTGCGAGGGCATCGTGATCGGCCCGTAGGCGGCCTCCCGGTCGAAGCCGGGACGCAGGTCGCGGGCCTTCTCGGTGAGCGTGCCGAGGAACCTGTCGTACGCCTCGTCCACGACGTAGATGCGCTCGACGCCGATGCAGGTCTGGCCGGCGTTCGACATGGCGCCCCACAGCGCGGCGTCGGCGGCGGCGTCGAGGTCGGCGTCGGCGTCGACGATGCAGGCGTCCTTGCCGCCGCACTCGGCGACGATCGGGGTGAGGTTCTCGGCGCAGGCCGCCATGACGCGCTTGGCGGTGCGGGCCGAGCCGGTGAAGGCGATCTTGCCGACGTGCGGGGACGACGCGAGCGCCGCCCCCGTCTCGCCGAGCCCGGTCATCGTCTGCAGCACGGGGTGCTCGGGGATCACGGCGTCGACCAGCTCGGCGAGGAGCACGCCGACGCCCGGGGTGTACTCGGACGGCTTGAACACCACGGCGTTCCCGGCGGCGAGCGCGTAGGCGATCGAGCCCATCGGGGTGAAGACCGGGTAGTTCCACGGTCCGATGACGCCGACGACGCCGAGCGGCTGGTACTCCAGCACGCAACGCTGGTTGATCGCCATGAGGCCGGGGTAGACCGAGCGCGGCCCGAGGACCTTCTGCGCGTTGCGGGCGGCCCAGTCCAGGTGCGTGATCGCCATGATCGTCTCAAGCTGGGCGTCCTGCACCGGCTTGCCGGTCTCCTGGTGGATCAGCTCGGCCATCCTCCCCAGGTTGCGGGTGAGGGAGCCCTTGACGTTGAGCAGCCGGAGGCGGCGCTCCTTCCAGCCGAGGGCGCGCCACCAGGCGGCCGCCTCCCGGGCCCGCTCGACGGCCGCGGCGACGGCGGCGGCGTCCTGGACGGGATGCTCGGCGACGACCTCGCCGGTGGCCGGGTTCAGCGACGCGAACGTCTCGGTGTTCTCCGTGGCCACGGACATGAGGGACCTCCCGGGAGGAGCCTTGTAAGTAAATGCTTTCGCGGCTGTACCGGTTAGTAAATCACCCTAGGCCCCGATCCGGGCGTCCGGGATCCAGCTCCCGTGGAATCCGGCTGGAACGCGCCGCGGGAGGTGGACGCTCGCGACGTGCGACAGGTCCGCCGCGTCCAGCACCCGGAGCTCGGACGCCTCGTCGCCGGTGACCACCGACAGCAGCCAGCCCTCGTCCTCCGCGCCCGCGTCCGGCGCCGGGACGAAGACGGCCTCGCCGACGTGCGTGGCGCCCTCGCACACGTGCGCGGCCGACGAGTCGCCGCGCAGGTCGTACTTGACGATCTCCTTGCCGGCGGTCGTCCGGTCTCCGGCGACCATGTACAGGTAGCGGTTCAGCAGGCCGGTACGGGCGTCGTCGAGGGTCGGGAACTCCACGCCCCGGTCGTCCAGCTGCTCCTCGGACGTCCTGCCGGTCGCGGGGTCGAGGGTCCAGCGGTGCAGCCGGGCGGTGTCGGACCGCGCCGCCGCCACGGACGGGTGGGCGGTGCCGCCGATGTGCGTCCACAGGGCGGTGAAGTTCTCGGGACGGTAGCGCGCCGCGTCCAGGACGATCCGGCCGGCGGCGTCCTCGTGCGCGTTGCCGACGTGGAAGACATAGCACGGGTCGACGTCGAACCAGCGGACGTCCCCGGTGCCGTCCCGCCGCATCACGCCGAGCCGTGCGCCGTAGCCGTCGTCCCAGCGGTAGGGCAGTCCCGCCATCCCGGAGACCGCCAGCTCCGCGTCGAACACCACCGGCAGGTCGAGCCAGACGACATGGTTCTCGGTGATCGCGAAGTCGTGCATCATCGTCGGCCCGGGGACGTCGATCACGCGGCTCTCGGCCAGCGTCCCGTCCGCGGTCAGGCGGTGGTAGGTCAGGTACGGCTCGAAGACGCCGTAGCCGAAGAACAGCAGGTCACCGGTGGCCGGGTCCTCCTTCGGGTGCGCGGTCATCGCGGTGGTGAGCCGGCCGCCGAAGTCGCACGGGCCCACGGTCTCCAGCTCCGGCGTCATCTCGTACGGGAACCCGACCTCGACCAGCGCCCAGATCTTGCCGGAGTGCGGGATGACGTGCGTGTTGGCCTGGACCGAGCGCCGGTCGAACGTGAGGTCGTCGCGCAGGAACGGTGTGCCCTTGGTGAACATCTCCGTCTTGACCCAGCGGTTGCGGTACCACTCGGCGCGGCCGTCCTTCAGCCGCACGCCGTGGATCATCCCGTGGCCGCTGAACCAGTGCCGGGTCGGCTCGCCGGGCCTCGGGTTCGGCCCGTTCCGGAAGTACCGGCCGGTCAGCGCGGCCGGCAGGGTCCCCGTCACCCGCAGGTCGCGGGCGGTGATCTCGTCGGGGACGGGGGCCAGCTGCCCCTCCAGCCAGGCGGCGGGACGGTCGGCGGTGTTCTCGCTCATCTCGTGCTCCTTTCCCGGGTGGGGTCAGCGGGAGGACGGTTCGGGGTCCAGGGAGATCGCCGGCCCGCTTTCGGGTTCGGGTTCCGGCGCGGGCTTCGACTTCGGCTCCAGCTTCGAGTTCGGCTCCGGCTCCGGCTCCGGCTTCGGTTCTGGCGATGGTGCGCCGTGCCTGGTGAGGTGGCGCCTCCGGACGCTTTCGGGGTAACGGGCGGTGACGACGGCCGGAAGGGTGAACCCGGTGATCTTTACAGCGACCAGCAGCCATGTGTCGTCCGGCGACCAGTACTGGACACAGCCGAGCACGGCCGCCATGACGGTGAAGCTCGCCGCCCAGACGGCGGTGAGCACGCGGTTGATGTCCCGGAACGCGGTGGTCGCGGCGATCTCCGCGCTCACCTGGCGGCGGCCGATGCCCGCGGTGAAGGGGCGTCCGACCAGGAGCGTGACCCACGCCGTGACGCCCAGCCAGCCGATCGCGAGCGAGGCGCCGTAGCCCATCGGCGGGGAGCCGGGGGCGGCGAACGCCGCCACGGTCAGCGTCGCGAGGAAGGCGGTCGTGGAGATCTCCAGGATCAGGGAGTCGGCGTGGCGCCCCCGGCGGAGGTCATGCGCGAGGAGCGCCAGCGCGGCGGCGAGCCCCGTCAGGGCCCCGGCCCGGACGTCGACACCGCTGACGACGGCGAGCAGGACCCAGGGGAGGAACGTTCTGGCGTAGTACTTCGGCACGGTCGAGCGCTCCCTGCTGACATTCCAATCTTGACATGTCGAACATAGACACTCCTTTTTCAACATGTCAACTGTGACCTGTACACTGCGGGGCATGAGTTTGCGACATGCGGTGCTCGGGCTCATCGCCGAGATGGACGGTGCCAGCGGTTACGACCTGCTGAAGATGTTCGAGATCTCGCTCGGGAACGTGTGGCCGGCCCGGCAGAGCCAGCTCTACGGCGAGCTGGGCAAGCTCGCCGACGCCGGCCTGATCGAGGTCGCCGAGGAGGGGCCCCGCGGTCGCAAGGCATACCGGATCACCGAGGCGGGGCGCGCGGAGCTTCACGACTGGCTGGTGAACGTCCCGGCCAAGGTCGGACGGCGGGACGAGGCTCTGCTGCGGGTCTTCTTCCTCGGGCTGGTCGAGCCGGACGAGGCCCAGGGTTATCTCCGCAGGCACATGGAGGGGCTCGGGGAGTACCTCGACGAGCTGAAGTCCCTGGAGAAGGACATCGACTGGGGGGACGACGACCTGTCCGTCTACGGACGTCTGGTCATCGAGTATGGCAAGCGGTTCGCCGCGATGCGCCGCGACTGGTTCGAGTGGGCGCTACAGGAGGTCACGGCCGCCAAGGTCCGCAAGTAGGGCTGTGGGTAGAGGCGAGTGGACCGCGAGTAGGGCTGCAAGTAGGGCTGCGGGTAGGGCGGGGCCACGGGGGCGGCCCCGCCCTGCTTGCTTTCCGGCATGGGTCGGCTGAAGGCCGTTCGGATGGTCGGGTTCTGTGTGTCAGTAGAACCGGGTGTGAGTAGATCCGTAGGTCAGTAAGCGGCGTTCGGTCAGGTTCCTGGGAGGCGGCCGGGAGCTACAGGAGCACGCGGGCGCCGGTCCCGGAATGTCCACCGCAGTACGCCTGCGACGTGTGTGTCGGGTCCTGTGTTGGTGGGACGGGTGTTGGTGGGACGGGTGTCGGTGTGTCGGTCGCAAGTCGCCGTGGTGGGTCGCTGTGGTGGGTCTGTGGGGCTCGCTGGTCACTCGCTGGTCAGCAGAAGGCGTCGGCGTGGTCGGCGGCCCATTCCTTGAACGTCCGGGCCGGACGCCCGGTGATGCGCGCGACCTCCGGGGACGGCTCGGCCGGATGGTCGACCGAGTTCGCACGGAGGCGGAGCAGGACGTCCACCAGGCCCTCGCGCATGTAGGGGTGGGCGAGCATCTCCCGCCGCGCCTCCTCGGGAGTGATCTCCTCGAAGCGCGCGGGCCGGCCGGTCGCCTCGCCGATGAGCCCGATCATCTCCGGGTGGGTGAGCGCCTCGGGTCCGGTCAGGATCGGCTTGGTGCCGAGGAGGTCCTCGGTGAGCAGGGCCTTCGCGGCGACGGCGGCGATGTCGCGCTCGTGGATCGGCGCGCTGCGGGCCGCCGCGTACGGCTCGCGGACGGGGTCGCCGGCGCGGATCGCCTCCCGCCAGGCGAACGCGTTGGACGAGAACTCGCCGGGACGCGTGAACGTCCACTCCAGCCCGGAGTCCTCGATGGCCCGCTCGATCTCCAGGTGGTGCGCGGCCAGCTCGTTCGCCGGGTCGTCGTCCAGCGCGGCGGCCGACGACAGCATGACCACCCGCCGGACACCGTGCTCGACGGCGCGGGACAGCAGGTCGTCCAGGCCGTGCCAGAACACGGCCGGGTTGAGGAAGATCGCGGTGATGCCGTCCAGCGGCATGTCGCCGGTGCGGGCGACCTCGGCTTCGCAGGGCAGCCGGGCACGGGCGGGATCGCGTGTCAGCGCGCGGACTTTGGCGCCCGCGGTGAGCAACTCGCCGACGACATGGCGTCCGACGTTGCCGGTGGCTCCGGTGACGAGAATCATGCCGACCAGGTTCAACCATATGGATGAAGATGTCAAACAACCGGTTGGGTGAACTGTTCAGCCATGCGGCTACCATGGGGTCCGTGACGGAGCCGACGAAGCGCGCGCGGCGCGCCCCCGCCCCGGACGAGCGCACCCTCGACGCCGAGCGGTCGCGGCGCCTGCTGCTGGACGCCGCGCTGGAGGAGTTCTCCGCCAAGGGGTTCGCGGGCGCCCGCGTCCAGGACATCGCCGACCGCGCCGGCGTGAACAAGCAGCTGATCAACTACTACTTCGGCGGGAAGGAGGGGCTGTACCGCGCGCTCGGCCGGCGCTGGCTGGAGCGGGAGGCCGAGTTCAACGACCCGTCCGTCCCGTTCGAGGAGATCGTGGTTCGGTACCTGCGGCACGTCCTGGACGATCCGCGCGGAACCCGGCTGAACGCCTGGCGCGGCCTCACCGAGGACCTCGACGACGTCCCGTCCGGCGACCGGGAGGACCTGTCCGACCTCGAACGCCGCCAGGCCGCGGGGGAGTTGCCCGCCGACCTGGACCCGGGCGCGGTCATGCTGGCCGTCATGGCGATGGTGTCGGCGCCGGTCACGAACCCGCTCGCCGTCCGCCGCATCTTCGGCCTGGACCCGGGATCACCCGAATTCCGGGAACGCTACGCCGAGCAGTTGCGCCGCATCGTCCGGCACCTCGTCGCGGACTAGTCGTTCCACCACTGGAACAGGTAGTGCCCCAGTTCGATCGGGAAGTGGTCGACGGAGCCGCTCACCCGGAACGGGAAGTCGCCCAGCCCGATCGCGTCGGTGATGTAGTAGATGACGTTGAAGAAGCCCTCGTTGATCGGCCCGAGCCACAGCAGCGCGATCAGGATGAGGAACACGTAGCCGCCGTACTCGTTCGCCCGGTCAGTCAGATGGCGCGGCAGGTACGGCTCGATGATCCCGAAGCCGTCCAGCCCGGGAATCGGCAGCAGGTTCAGCACAGCGGCCGTGACCTGCAAGAACGCCAGGAACGCCAGCCCGGACCAGAACAGTGCGTGCCCGCTGTCGGCGAAGTTCTTGAAGATCACTGCGAGCATGACGGCGAACAGCGCGTTCGACAGCGGGCCCGCCGCCGAGATCAGGCTGTGCCGCAGCCTCCCCTGGATCACGTGCCGGTCGATCCAGACGGCGCCGCCCGGCAGTCCGATGCCGCCGAGGATGATGAACACGACCGGGATGAGGAAGCTCAGCGTGACATCGGAGTACTTCAGCGGGTTCAGCGTGAGGTAGCCCTTCGACACCACGCTGCGGTCGCCCGACCTGTACGCCATGTACGCGTGCCCGAACTCGTGCAGCGACAGCGACAGGATCCACGCGGCGATCACGAACCCGAACAGCGCGATCCGTCCCGGCCGCTCCAGGATCGTCCCGTACCGCCAGGCGATCAGGCCGCACAGGACGGTCGCCGCCACGACCGCGAGGAACACCGGACTCGGCCGGACGGCCGAGCTTCCCCGCATCTCGTGTGCCGTGTCCTTCATCGTTGCCGGCCTTTCTCCCGCCTGATCTTCACTGGACGCTACCCGCTCGCCGGAGTCATGGCGCCGCGATGACCGGGACGACATAGGTGCGCAGGAAGCGGCGCAGCCCGTCGGCGTCCCGCTCGCGCTCCATCACGATCAGCGAGGTGATGATGCGGAAGAGGAACTCCACGGTCCCCTCCACCTCGATGTCGGGCCGGAGCCTGCGCTGCCGCTGCGCCTGCTCGAAATAGGGCCGGACGTAGTCGCAGCACAGCGCGAGCACGTGTTCGGCGGCGCCGGCCACGGCCGCCTGCATGTGCCCCGCCGCCTCCGGGACGAGGAAGTGCGCGAGGGCCGGTTCGTCGCGGACGTACTCGACCGCGTCCAGCGTGCCCTCGACGATCGCCTCGGACACCGACCGCTCCCGACGCAGCCGCTCGGCGAGCCGGTCGAGGAACCGGTGCAGGTCACGGACCACCACCGCGAGGATCAGCTCGTCCCGCCCGCCGGTGACGCTCCGGTACACGGTCGCCCGGGACAGCTTCGCCGCGGCGGCGATGTCCTCGACCGTGGTCTTGGCCACGCCGAAGCGGCCGAAGCACTCTTCGGCCGCGTCGATGATGCGCTCGCGCGTCGCGTCGCCGGTGACCGGGGGCATGAGGTGAACATTACCGGCCGCAGGTCGGCGGCTAGTCCAGCGTGTACTCCAGCGCCCAGGCGTGGGACCCGTCCTCGGCGACGGTGATCTGCCCGACGCCGCGGATGCCCGCCAGCTCGCCCGTCCCGGACGTGGGGACGATCAGCCAGCGCAGCCACTGGGTGTCGGACGTCCCGTCCTCGCTGCCCGCACTGTGCTGCAGCACGAACGTCCCTTCGCGGCCGTGCAGGATGCCCTGGACATGCTCGACCCCCACGTAGGCGACCGGGCCCGCCGCCGACTCCACCGTGATCAGCTCGGTGGAGCTCGTCCCCACGAGGTCACCGTGGAAGGCCTTGCCGACGTGCACCCGGGTCAGCTTGTTCCCGCCCCGCTCCTCATAGGGCTCGTCGGCGTCCCACGCCTCGATGTCGAAGGTGCCGCTCGCATGAAACGTCATGCCCGCCATAATGCCGCCCACCCGGACACTCCGGCAGCCCTCCGTGCGCGTGACATGCGGGTGACGATCCGCCAAGCGACAAGCAGCCAAGGGACAAGCAGCCAAGGGACAAGCAGCCAAGGGACAAGCAGCCAAGGGACAAGCAGCCAAGTCGCGAATGTCGAGATGACGTCTCTTCCGATGCCCGAAGCGGCGCATATTCAGCTAGAAAGCGATTAATTGGCCCAAGTCGGACTAGCCGCGTTCGGAGAATTGTGTGGGGTGGCGCTGCGTACGGGGCCGCCCCTCCGAAGTCAAGGGCGCCTTCGGCGTCGCTTCGCGATGGGACTCCGTCCCACCCTTGACTTCGGAGCCTCTGCGGCCCCTGGGTGCAACTTTCGTCGGGCAGGCTCCGCCTGCCCCCTGCCCGACGCGCCACCCCACCGTCCAAGAGGGCAGGGCGAGGCCATGGCTTTGGATCTTTGGTGGACGGCGATGAGACCGCCTCCGACTATCCCGTCGGTGACAAAAGTAAGGCGGCACATGGGGCTTGATTCGAACACACGTTCGATATACTCTCCGTATGGATTTGGTTGCGGTCGATCTGGGTGAGGCGTCCACCATGGAATTGGTGGACGCCGCTGCCGCGATCGCTGCTGAATTGGCCGGACGCAGCGCACCGGAATCCCCCTCGTCCTGCATGGAGTTGGCGGAGAAGCTCGCGGCCGCATCGGACGCGCAGGAGAGCGCGCTGGCCGACCTGATCGGTCGCGTGGACGCCACCGGAGAGATGCGCCGCTGGGGCCTTCCGTCCACTCAGGCATGGCTGCGGTCGCGGCTGGGCATGCGCGAGTCGCGCGCCAGAGAGCGGGTGACCCTGGCACGGCAGCGCCACAGGCTGCCGAAGGTGACGGCGATGCTCGCGGACGGCGAGCTGTCCTACGGCTACGCCGCCACCGTGGCCGATGCCGTCGCCCGGCTCGACGACGCCGATTGCGAGAAGGCGGAATCGGTCCTGCTGGACATGGTCGACCAGGGCTTCTCAGCCGGAAAGGTCGCCGCGTTCGGCCGCCGTATCCGCGACGTCATCGCCGAACGGGACGGGCGCGAGCAAGCCCCCGAAGACTCCCAGCGCGGCTACGAGCGCTCCTGGGTCACTGTGACGCGCTCCCTGGACGGCGGCCGATACATCAAGGGTTGGCTCAACCCCGAGGACGCCGCCATCTGGGACGGAACCCTGGGACCTCTGGCGAAACCGGCAGGGCCCGACGACCAGCGCGACCTGCCCGAACGAACCGCCGCCGCGCTGACCACCGTCCTCTCCGGCGGCCACCGCGCCACCAAGGTCACCGTCATCTGCGATCTGGACACCCTGACTGGCGGCGAAGCCCCCGCCCGCCTGACCGACGGCACCCCGATCCCCGCCCCCCAAGCCCGCCGCATAGCCCTGGCCGCGGGCGTCTCACCGCTCCTGCTGGGCGGCGGCCACACCCCGCTCTACCTGGGGCACAGGATCCGGTTCGCCACCGCAGCCCAACGCCAAGTCCTCGAAACGCTCTATCCGACCTGCGCGTTTCAAGGCTGCGAAGTCCCCGGCACCCTGTGCGAAGTCGATCACGTGAACGGATGGGCCCTAGGCAACAGCCCCACCGACATCGATGAACTTGCCCTCTGCTGCGGCTGGCACAACCGCTTAAAACACGCCAACGCCGAGCAGATGCACATCACCCAAGACACCACCGGCCGCTACATCTACCGCGCCCTCCCACCCCCCAACCCAAGACCCGCCCCCACCGCCCTAAACCAGGCCGCGTAACGCCCACAACACCCCGCACCCACAAGCCCCGCTGTCCACTAGGCCCTGTTTCTTGCACGCCCTGTTTCTTGCATGCCCTGTGTCTGAAGCGCCCCGAAGATTCCGGACAGTGACCCCACTACAATGGGGTGGTCCGGAAAGGTAGTGATTTGGCTCGTCCGAAGAGGAAATTCTCCCCGGAATACCGGGAAGAGGCAGTGAAGATGGTGA